>JAUVCD010000233.1 GCA_030590865.1 Myxococcales bacterium
CGACACGAGCCTGCAGAGCATCGCGGGCACACCCACGGGAGAGCTATGGGGAATGTCCCATGCCCAGGGTGACGCCAGCAGATTCCATCGCCTGGAGCGAGGACAATGGGTCCTGAAGCACCAGACGGTGCTGGGCTACCAGAATTTCGCTTTCGACCCTGCCGGCCACCTGTGGGCCGTCGGCTACGATGGCAGCCTGCTGCACTTCGACGGCCAGCAGTGGCGGACCCTGCCACGACTGAAGGACCCGGCCTTGAGACACGTCACCATTGCCTCTGACGGTGCCGTCTATGGGCTGGGCAACCACGTGTGGCGTCTCGATGGCGTCAGGCCCCGCAAACTCAATCTGTCCACGGTGCATGGCGTCTGGGCCGAGGGGGCCGGCAAGCTGTGGCTCACCACCGACGGCCATCACGTGGTCCGCACCGATGGCGAGCGCCCCGTGGAGCGCTACGCCCTCTCGCCCGCAGAGGATTGCGCCGCTCCCATCGTCGGGAGCCAAGCGGCCATCTGGGTGGCCTGTGGCGAGTGGCGAGCGAAAATCTACCGCCTCGACCGCACCGCCCAGGCTCCATGAGGCCACGGCCTCGGCGTTCGCTCAGCGGAAGCAAATGACTTCCAGCGTTTGCGCTGCCGCGCCGCAGGTGTCCCCGATGCCGCCCCAGTTGTTGTTGTTGATGCAGGGGCGCACCGTGTACGAGTTGGTGGTGTCGCAAGCGCAATCACCGCTGGCGGCGCGCGAGCTGATCTCGAACGGTTGGTTCGACGCGTTGGAGCAGTCACCCACGTTCCAGAACCGGCCGTTGCACGACAGGCCGGCCACGGTGGTGCTCGTGTTGAGCGCATTGCAGAGCTGCGTGGCCATCGACGGAGTGCTGCAGGTCGTGCCGACCTGATCGAGGCTGCCCTTGATCTGCACCGCGCTGAAACTGCCCGTGAGCTGGGCAACGAAGGTGGTGTAGTCCACGCACTGTTGCGCCGTATACGAGACGGTGCCCTGTGGGAAGGTACCGAGGTATTCCTCCCTGGCGCAGTCCTGATCGTTGTTCTCGTTGCAGTTCGACGGGCAGCAGTTGTCGTTGTTGATACACTGGACGATCGGCGTGCCGCCGATGCACTGCCCGTTGGTGCAGAGCTCGCCGGTGGTGCACCCATCGAGGTCGTCGCAGGGGTCGCCGTTGTTGAGCGCCTGGGTCGTGCACTGCCCGCTGTTGACGTCGCAAACGCCGAGCACGCAGTCCAGGGTCAGCTGCGAGCAGTCCTTGGGCTGGCCGCCCTGACACACGCCCGCAGCGCAGGTCTTGCTGACCGTGCACAGATCGTTCGGATCGCTGCAGGGGCCGCCCTCGTTACCGACCACAGGCTCGCATTGGCCGTTTTGGGGGTTGCACTCCGACACGTGGCAGTCGTCGGGCACCGGGGAGAAGAAACAGTCCTCAGGCGTGCCACCGGTGCACAGGCCGTTCATACAGGTGGCGCCTGCGATGCACAGGTCGTTGGGATCCTGGCAGGGATCGCCGTTCTGGGCTGGCGAGGTGCTGCAGGTCTGCGACTGCTCGTCGCACACGATCCCGGTGCACTGGAGGGGGGTCATGCCGCAGTCGTTCGGCGGGCCGGCCTGGCAGAGACCGGCGACGCAGGCGTCGTCGACGGTGCAGAACACGCCATCGTCACAGGCCGTACCGTCGACATCAGCGACGACCTCGCACTGGCCGCTCTGGGCGTTGTACTGGGCGACCTGGCACACCGGCGCCTGGATCTGAGTGCAGTCGATCGCGCAAGGACTGGTCGAGCCACCGTCACCACCGCTGCCACTCGCGCTAGTCCCGCCACCGCCACTCGAGATGGTCCCGCCCTGACCACCGGTGCCGCTGGAGCTGCTGCCAAAGTCCGCCGTATCCGTCCCACCGGCACAACCAGCGGCCCAGGCGCCAGCGGCGAGCGTAGCCACAGCAACCGACAAGAATGCCCACCCGTTAAGAAGCCTCATGGATACAAAGGTATCCCACCAGGGTTCAGCCGTCGAGACGGGCGCGTGGTGAGCGCAAGCGCCACGTCCGTCTCGACCTCGTCCACACGATGCGCAGGGGCTGGCGAGCGAGCAGAGAAAAGCGCATGGGCCGGAGTATAGCCCGCACAGATGAGCGCCAGCCGGCGGGCCATCGCTGGTCGTTGACGGTCACCCTCTCGCCGCCTAGCGTGCCCCAGGCGATGCAAGGGCAAGTCATTGCAGAACGCTATCAGTTGGTAGAGTGCCTGGGGCAGGGCGCAATGGGTTCGGTCTGGCTCGGCCGGCATCTGTTGCTCGGTAGCGAGGTGGCGGTGAAGCTGGTCAGCGGCGAGATGGCGCGCCGCCCCGAGGCCATCCAGCGCTTCTACCGGGAGGCTACGCTGGCAGCTCAGATCAACTCGGCCCACGTGGTGCGGGTGCTCGACTTCGGCCCCGGTCCGGAGCCCGAAGGCGGCGCCTACATGGTGATGGAGCGGCTGCGCGGTGAGAGTCTGCTGTCTCGGCTGGAGACTCGCGGTCGGCTGAGCCTAGCCGAGACCGTGGGTATCAACACCCACCTGTGTCGGGCGATGAGCGCGGCCCACGAGCTGGGCCTGGTGCACCGAGATCTCAAGCCTGCCAACGTGTTCATCTCCCAGGAGCGGGCCGGCGAGGACGAGATCGTCAAGGTGCTCGACTTCGGGGTAGCCAAGGCGCCTGATGTGCTCTGCACCGCCGGGCTCGATCCCACCCGCACCGGCGCGTTGCTCGGCACGCCCTATTACATGAGCCCCGAGCAAGCGCAGGGCCGCAAGGACATCGACGGCCGATCCGACGTGTGGTCCATCGCTGTGGTCGCCTTCGAGTGTCTCGTCGGCAAGCGTCCCTTCCGGGCGTCGGCGCTTGGTCCCCTGATCGCCAAGCTCACCGTCGGTCCCATCCCGGTGCCCTCGGTTGAGGCCCCCGAGGCCGGCATCCCACCGGCGGTCGACCACTGGATGAGCCGCGCGCTGGTCCGTGACCCGGCCCAGCGGATCCAGACGGCGGCCGAGCTGGCCTCGTCATTGGTCGCGGCTGTGAGCTAGCGTTGGCGAGCCTGGTGGCGTTTCGCTGAGCTGGGCTCGCCGTACGCAGCTTGCCGCTCCAGGGCTTCGTATGGGCATAAGGGCGGCACGTCGCCCGGCTTCGCTACTGTCCAGACATAGAGCCGCCATAGCGACGCAGGAGAACACAGCAGACCCGTTGGTGCTCGATGGCGCGCGTCGCGCTGTGTATAAGGGGCGACATGAATTCACGAGTCACCATCCCAGTCGCATTGTTCGCCGCCCTGTCCCTGCTCGGTTGCGACGACAAGAAGTCGGACTCTTCGAACGAAAAGAGCGCCTCGTCAGCTGCGGACACCGACAAGAAGAGCGCCGCCAAGAAGAAGGCCTCCAAGGCTCCGGTCAAGGCCGTCGAGCTGAGCGAGAGCCTCGGGATCGATGGCCCCATCAAGGGGGACACCGCCGCGTCCTACAAGGGCTTGAAGGTCAAGGCGCCGGCGGGCTGCAAGGCCGACGCTGACGCCGACCAGACCAAGGCGATCATCAAGTGCGGCGAGCGGAGCTACGAGATCGTGCCCCATGGTGATGACACCGAGAGCATCGCCGACCTCAAGAAGGCCGCTACGGGCAGCAAGATGGACAAGCTCGGTGAGATGTACGTCGACGACGCCGGCGCCATCGCCTGGTCCTGGTCGTTCAAAGGTGGGAAGGAGAACCACAGCTTCGCTGCCGACGCCAAAGTCGGCGACAAGACTTTCCGCTGCAGCAACAAGGGCTTCGGCTCCTTCGATCGGGCCTACAACGAGGCGCTGTTGAAGAGCTGCCAATCCCTCGCCGAGTGACCTCGTCCACACCGGTCCCCGATGACTGATGTGGCTGGGCTACACTGGCCAGTGTGGTTTACCGCGGCAGCGACATCATCAATCTCGGCGACTTGCTCCTTCACGAGCGCCTCGCCTTTGGCGCGCTCATCGGTGTGGTGCTCACCACGGGCCCGCCAGGCGGTCCGGCGGTGAAGCAAATGCTGGAACAGCTCGCCGCCGAACTGGGGGCAGACGAGTTCTGGGCCATCGTCGATGAGGCCAACGCGGTGTCGACCGGGCCTGATCACGCTCACGAGCTGGCCACCGAGGTGAAGCGCCGCCCGGTGCAGGTGCTGATCTACACGGCGGTGGCCGAGCTCGCGATGCCGGGCAGCATCTGCCCCGACGAGATGGCGGTGTTGGACGAGCTTCGCCGGCTCTGGGGGCTCGAAGAGCGGGGCGTGAGCAGCGTCTATCGTGACGACTAGCTCGCAGGGGGCGCCAGGCGCAGGACTTCAGACCCGCGACATCGCTGGGGCCAGCGGTCGAGCGCACAACGGAATGGTGAACCCTCGAATAACGTTATGCGGTTCCGACTCGCGAGCCCGGTCGGCCCCGGGCGGTGATTGGGCAGCGCGCATTGAGGCATTCAATGAATAGCTCGACCCGTTGCAGTTCACGCTTGAACCTCTGCGGCTTCGTCGATCGAGGTGGTCAAACATGTCGAGGTCACCGAGCTCGACGCGGCCTGCGATGATCATATCGAGGACCATCTACGTGCACCCGCGGTTGGATTACATCGTGAACCGATTGTTCCCTCCGAGCTGCCCGGCGGCGCGTACGCTCGCTTCAATCGTGACCAACGTCTTCTCCATGAGCGGCACCACCGGCCTGGCGCTAGCTGATACCTTCGCGCTCAACGCGGCGCTCGCTGAAGCGCTCGTACTGTCCGCGTCCTTGCCTTCGCTCGGACATCCGAGCAAACAAGGCCCCAATGCAACCCATCCAAGAGACCTTCTCATACGCGGGCTACGATAGATGGGATTGGCATCACAAACCAGCTGTCTGGGTGCGCAACGACAAGCTGTGGCTGCGCTCCCAGACTCGCCACGCTTCGCCTCCCCGGCCGGTTGCGGCATGAATGGCGCCACGATGGGCAGTCGCACCGATGGTCTGGCCAACGGCTTGCGAGGCAGCTGCCGCTCATTTGGGTCCCCCCTTGGTGGTAGTCCAGCCTCGATTACCCCCTCACCGCTAGGCTCAGAAGGTGCCGCTACCCACCAGTCCTGTGCCAGAGTGCCCCACGGTTGAGAGCCCGAGGGTAAGTGTTGGCCCCTGGGGCTTCGCTGCTCCCGCGACGGGCACTTGTTCCTCGGGACCCAAGGTGAGGCCCATGATGAACACACCCACGCTCGCCGCTTGAAGGATGCCCAAGCCGGCAATAGGGATACCAAATTCCCCGGTATCGAGATCCGATCCCAGGATCACCCAAGGGCCAGCCAAGGGAATGGCAGCGTAGGGTACCGCCGTTTCTGACTCCTTCTCGTCGAACCCGGCAGCCGCGACTGCGATCCCGCCGAGGTAGATCACACCGAAGGTAACGGCCCCGGTTATGACCAGAGCCAGGATCGTCTTCTTCTCCGTTCGAAACTCCTGCGGCGGAGGCGCGGTGGGTCCAGGCTGGGGTGCAGCCGTGGTCTCGGGCGGCGGCGCGGTTTCGGGCGGAGCTGCGGTGCTCGTGGCAGCTGGCGGTGGTGGCTCGGCCGCGGCTGGGGTGGGGCAGACACAAGGTTCGAAGGTCTGGTCGGGCTTGCAGATCTGCACGCCCTGCACACCGCCTGGGCACGCACAGGCTACCTGTGCGCCCGGGACGCAGTCTGCGGCGTGGGCCCTGCGCTCATTGGACAATAGGGTGGCGCTGCCCGTTAGGGTCAAAAGCACCAGCAAGCGGGCCATTGCAGTCTTTCTGCACATATCCAGATACCTCAAGGCTTGTTCCATTCGGTGAGGGGATCATCCGCGGAGGCCGTTGGCCAGTGGTGGTGATACTTCCGCATGTGTCGAGGGGCAATTCCGGCGCCGCGTCGAGTCAGACTCCTTCATGCCAGGCCGCTGGGCCAGCATCGAAGAGAGTCGGGGCGACGGTCCGTCTCACCGCTCCAGGGTGCCGGACTGTCGGCCTAGCGGTCTGCGCTTCAGCTGCCGGGCCGGCGCGAGGCGACGTTTCGCTGAGGGTAGCACGAGGTCATTGAGACTCGTGGCGAGCCCGGCCGGCTCCGGGCGGTTGTTGGGCTGCCATGTGGTGGCTAGCACTCGTTCAGCAGGTCGGGATGCTCTGCTTCTACGTCTTGCCTCGCGGTCCGGGTGCGATTCGACGGAGGCGAAGGTTGACTCGCGTGTCCACCATTGCGGCACAGCTTGGCGGCGGTCGAAATCGGTTGCTGAGCAGGCATGCGGAGGTGACGAGTTTCTCGTCGTCCGCCTTCATGATCCCCTTGTTAGAGCACGCGTGCAGGTGTTCAGGCGTAACAACCGAGACGCGTGGCTCAGACCAGCGTGACCTTGAGAACACCGCGCTGTAGGCTGCGTGCGTGAGGGACTCGCCATCCTGGTCGATAACGCAGGCAGCCTGGCTTTTCGTTGCGGTGGCCTGCTCGTCTTCGCCTTCACAGACACCGGCCACGAGGCTCGTCAAGGGCATGCCTCCGCCGGCCGAGCCGAGTGCCCCGCTAGTGACACGCCTAGGCTCGGGCACGTCCACCGTCTCGTCGGCGCCCAAGAGGCGCGAACTGCCTCCGCGTGGCGGTGCCCCCGGTTCGACGCAGGGCACCGTGGCCTGTGGGAGGACGCGGTGCCAAGCCCCTGGACAAGCCTGTTTCTTCAGCCGCGAGCGGTGGGCGTGGGAATGCCGGCCCGTCGCTCCGATCCCCGCCGAGCATGCCATCCACAAGAACCGGGAGGACGAACCGCTCGGATACCGGTGTGACGACGGCTTCGATTGTCCGGATGGCGAGACTTGCTGCGACACCTTCGGCTCCCTTCAGCGCGTCTGCGTACCGCGCAGCCAAGTGCCCTCGGTCTGCATTGCCGAGATCTGCAGCGCCGAGGGCGCTCTTTGCCCGCCAGGTCGTCACTGCAGTGCCCAGGGAGACGAGGAGGGACGATGCGAGGCGCCGCAGGGCCCCGCGACCTGCTCCGGCAAACGTCGCTGCCCATCGGACAAGCCCATCTGCGTGATTGCTGGCGCCGCCTTGAAGTGCGTCGCCGAAGGCTCACCGGCCTACGAAGCGGTCCCCGGCACGGATCGTCTTCGGTGCACCCGCCAGAGCGACTGCCACTACGGTGACACCTGCCAAGCCGTGTTTGGCGAAATCGAGCACGAGACGGCAACCTACTGCGGCCCCTACCATCCGATGTACATGGGCTCGCGATTGTGCGATCCGGCCGATCAGGCGCGCTGTGCGCCACAGGACCACAACTGCCGAGAACGGCACGCCTGCAAACCACCGAGCGGCGACAGTCTGCTGCCCTGGATGGGCGTGCGCTGAGGGCGGCGTGCTCCGAGGTCTTATTGCAGACCCTGGCGCATGGTGCGGACAAAAGGCTCCGGTATAAGCGCGCAGGCTCGCCAGATAGCTCAAGCCGCGGGCTGTCGGACCGCCAACAGCATCCGGCCGTGCCGTGAGACCTCCACCGTCGTCGCGCGTCCGGCGCCCATCCTGTGGTAGCCGAGCTCATCGAGCCGCTGATGGGGGATGACGAAGGTCTCGCCGTCAACGATGAGCTCGTAGCGCTTGAACCCCTGCCCGCCAATTCGCTTATCCCGCGTGCGCCGCTCCACGCTGGTGGTCGTCCAGACATCCTTCTCCCGCCCGCGGAGGTCCTTGCGGTGCCGGACCCACGCGCCGAAGGCAGTCAGCGCCCAGGCGGTGCCAGCCGCGGTCCACGCCACGGCGAAGAGGTAATGCCAGGAGATGAGCTCTTGGCCTTCCGCCATCCCGATGACGACCAACGCTGCTGTGCACAGCAGGGTGATGATGAGACATATGACGCCGAAGCGGATGTCGCGGCCGGCGGACCACTTCACGTTGTCTATGTCGGCCTGGGTCAGGGTCGCAATCGTTCGCATGGAGCACCCGATTATCTCACGTCTCTGCTCGGCACAGCGCACTTCAATGGTTCAATTGCCGCGCGCCGCCCGGTGAGGCGATCGAGGGCACCGTCAGACATCCGCGTTTCCAGCAGAGCCGCCACTCCGTTGCTGCCACCGCTACGCGCACGCCCAACGTTCTCCGCCTGAGCTGCCGGGCCGGCGGCCGCTAGCGTTTCATTGAGGGTAGCACGAGGTCGTAGAGACTCGTGGCGAGCCCGGCCAGCTCCGGGCGGTTGTTATGCCGCCTGAGCCGGGGACGTTGCGGGCTCAGCATGCGTTGTGCGGCCTGTCCTCCGCGCCTCCTTCGCGTGGTAGAGTGGCTGCCCAAGGAGAGGGGACGGGTCAGAGGGTCATGGAAAAGGTACTAGGCATCGTTGCGGTCCTGGCTTTCTTGGTCGTGTTCGGCTTCGTCATGGACCGCCTCTTTGGGCGCGCAGCCAAGAAGCGGAGCGAAGCGTGGCAAGCGGAGGCGGCGCGCCTTGGCTTCTCCTACCTGGCGTCGGATCTCAACTTCGCGGCGCGGCAGAACCTGGCGAGTATCGGCCCGGTGAACGACCGTACGGAGTTCGCGAACGTCGTCTCCGGCGTCGTACAGTCCTTCGGCGTGGCGCTGGCGGAGGAATCGGGGCCGATGGATGGGGGGAGGACGTACACACACTCAGTGTGCGTGTTGCGGCTGCCTGGTGTCAGCCTTCCGCAGTTTCGCATATCCAAGCGGGACTTCACCTGTAGGCTCCCCTTCGGGGGCTCGAAGGAGGTCACCTTCGCGGAGGATCCTCCCTTTGCCCGGGAATTCTACGTACATGGCGAAGCCCCGGAACCGGTCAAGGAGGCACTGCACCCGATGGCGCGCCAGGCGCTGCTGGGCTACCGCGGGGGCGAGCTGGACCTGTTAGCCGGTGGAAATCGAGTGGTGCTCACGCCCGACAAGGTGCTCGCCCCGGATCAGATGAGGGCGTTCATCGACGCAGTCATGCCGTTGGCCACGGCGCTGGCTGTCCCGCGGTGATCGCGCCCCTGATTTGCGCGTAAGGGCGGCTCGGTCAACTCTGGCCGGTGCTGAAGAGGCCGGTCATAGGTTTCAGCGAACCGCTAGCTTGATGGCAAGGAGATGGGTCTCCGTGACGCCCTCTCCGCGATCGTGGGCATGGGCCACGGAAGCCTCCTGTCATGCGTACTGGGCAAGCTGGGCTACTTCGAGGGCGAGGCTCGGTTGGAGAGGTACATTGCGACGATCGATGACGCCGTCAGAATTTGCATTACGAAGCAGGCCGAAACTCGCGTCGTAGATGGACCGTGTTTGGGGGCAGGTCACCGCCACCCCCGCTTGCAGGCGTCGCTTCAACCGACTCGCAGGCGAGCGCGATGGCTGCGAGCGTCAACGGCACGCACACGCGATGCAGTCCCCAGTTGGAGACAAAACGCCCCATCACCCAATCCTCTCGCACGGTCGCCAGTCTGTCCGCGGCGGACCGAGGCGGCTGTCGGCATAACTAATAGGCGATTGCGTGCGTGCGGCCAAGGCGCGGTCTGGCGAGAGCAGCCGTGTGGCGCCGGGGTGGCGCCTGGGCATGCACGCTATCGTGGCAGTTGAGCGTAGCCGCTCGGCGGCAGTGGTGGGGGCGTCGTGACGTATGCGGAAAAAGCAGGCCGGCTGGCGGTGACGAGGGAGCACCGGGGCGCCTCGGATGGCTGGGCACACTCCAAATGGCTGGCTGAGGCGGTCGCGGAGCAGCGCAGCAATGGGTTTTGGGGCGAGCAGCGAGACGTTTGGTGCGGCGCCTCGATATCGGGACGCAACTCAGCGTTGGAGGCGTCCGGCGGGGTCTCTCGGAATTGCATTGGGGCAGCGGCAATGGTGGTCATGGCGGCGGGGCGCGCGAGGTCGGGCGTGGCAGGACACGGACGGTGAGGTTGCGGCTGCCGCAGACGGGGCAGGTGGACAGATCCAAGCCCGTCAGCATGCGCAGCAGCGTGCGCCAGTCGGACATCAAGACGATGGCGTCGGCGGAAGCTCGCGCAGCAGATTGGCGCAGCTGTTCCGTCTCCACAGCGCGCATCAAGATGGTGCGGGCGCGCTCCAGGGTGCTGGTCGCATGACGAGGCGCGAGCAATCCGTAATGGCGGATCTTGACGAAGCGTTTCGGCAGGACGTGGTTGAGGAAGCGTCTGAGGAATTCGTCGGGCGGCAAGGTGATGCGCTTGCCGGCCTTGGTGTGGAAGGTGACGGCGTGGTCGTCACAGGTCACGAGCCGCTGGTTGGAGATGCCGACACGGTGGGTGTAGCGGCCGAGGTAGCGCAGGACCTGCTCAGGGCCGCCAAAGGGGCGCTTGGCGTAGGTCACCCACTTGGTGCGATGGAGCCTGTCGATGGTGTCGTGGAAGCGTCCGGGCGGGTGCCGGGAATCGAGCCGGAGCTGTCCGCGGCGGTGAGCGCCTTTGATGGCATCGAGTAGCTTACCGCGAAACAGGTCGGCCATGACGCGCACCGGAAAGAGGTAGCGCTTGGGTGCGTTGACCCAGTCGTTGCCATCGGGCGCGAGGCCGCCGCCGGTGACGATGCAGTGGACGTGGGGATGAAAACCGAGCTCGCGGGTCCAGGTGTGCAGCACGATCGTTGCGCCGAGCTGCGCTCCGAGCCGAGCAGGATCACGGCCGAGTTCGAGCAGGGTGTGGGCTGCGCAGCTCATGAGCAGCCGGAAGACGGTGCGGCGATTGCAGTGCGCCAGAGGACGCAGCGCTGAGGGCAGCGTGAAGACGACGTGGAAGTAGCCGACCGGCAGCAGCCGTTGCGTGCGGCCAGCGATCCAACGGGCCTGCGCCAGCGCCTGGCACTTGGGACAATGCCGATCGCGGCACGAGTTGTACGACGGGCGCTGATGACCACAGTCTTGACAGACGTCGAGGTGACCGCCGAGGGCCCGGGTACGACAGTGCTCCACGGCGCCGAGCACCCGTCGTTGGGCGGCAGTCAGAGCGTGGGTGCGGCGGTATGCTTCACCGTGTCGACGGACGATGTCCGCGATCTCGACGGCGGGCCGTACCGCCCTGTTGCACCCGCCAGCGCATGCTGTAGCGGTTGCCACGTGACTTGCTGGCTCTCAGCGAAGCGGTCGGGCTGGCAGCGGATCGAGGTCGTCCAGCAGCTTGGGCACTCGCTTCAGGTGAGCGGTGCTGACGTGCAGATAGCGCGCCGTCGTCTTGATCGACCCATGGCCGAGCATCACCTGCAGGGTCCGCAGATCGACCCCCAGCTCCAGCAAGTGGGTGGCGAAGGTGTGGCGCAGCAGGTGGGGGCTCACTCGCTTGTCGAGACCCGCACGCACGCCGGCCTGCTTCAGCGCCTTCTGCACGCTCGTGGAGTGAAGCGGCTTGCCCGGCTTGCCCCCGGGAAACAGCAGCTGCCCCTGCGGCCGGCACTGCCGCCAGTAGCTGCGGAGCTCGTCCAGCAGCCGCTCAGTCAACGTCACCTGTCGGTCGCGCCCACCCTTGCCGCGACGAACCTGGATGACCATCCGCTCCGAGTCGACGTCGCCGCGCTCGAGTCGGCAGATCTCCATCAGCCGTAGCCCGGTCGAGTAGGCGATCATCGCCATCGCGCGGTACTTCTGCGATTCGAACGCGCCGAGCAGCCGCGCAACTTCGTTGCGGCTCAGCACCACCGGGTTTGTTTTCGGCGTCTTTGGTCTCGGGATGGCGTCGGCCACCTTCGGCCGCAGCAGGGTCACTCGGTAAAGGAAGGCGAGCGCCCCCGCATAGAGCCGTACGCTGGCTGGCGCCAGCCCCCGCTGTCGCTGCAGGTGGAGCAGAAACTCCCGAATCTGCTCGCAGCCCATCTTCTTTGGCGAGCGACGGAAGTGCGCCGCAAACTGCTCCACGCACCGTACGTAGGTCTCGATCGTCCGCGGGCTACGCGCCCGGAGCTCGAGGTCTGCCACCATTCGATCTCGCAACTGTCCCATTTCGTCACCTCCTGAAGTGCGACGCCAAGGAAGCGTCGCGAATCAACAGGATCGCGCATCAATGGGGAGCTGCGATCGCCAGCCGAATTCCCGCGCTCCGGGCTGCTGCGAGAGGTGCCTCAGGAGGCGCGGCAGCCGCTGCCGCGGAGCGGCTTCGTTCAACTATACTTCGATTGACCAGTGTAACGCGCCTCCGTCGCGTTCCCCTGGTCAGTCTAACACGCAGACTCGCGGTCGAGAGGTCGCCGCAATTGCTCCCGATCGTTGGGTTCAATGCAGATGGTGGAAGCGTTGATTTGCGCGATAGGCTGCGAGGTGGCGCTGGGTATGACACTGGACTCTGGGAGGAGGAGAGGCGTTTCGAGGAGGTGGTCGGCGGTGCTTTGGATGCCGCCGCGCGTGGTGAGCCGGACGTGGGCGTCGGCCATTGTCGTCTGGAGGACCTGCTGGCCGAGCCAGTGATGGAGAGGCACCCTCCCGCACCGATCTGATATGTTGACCTTGGAGGGCCGCGGCATGTCGGAGAGGGAGGTGCGGGAGGCGATTGCTAGAATCTGCGGTCGCCTCGACCTGCAGGCTCGTCGTCCCGTGCTCCTGGGCAGGGCGCGCCGCGCGTCGGTTCCCGCTACGTTCGGCGCCGGGCTGGTTGGTGTGGTGGCCTGCGAGGGCACCACCGAGAGCCGCACCGGGCTTCCAGATGGCGGTGCCGGGGGGATGGACGCTGGGGCGGGTGGTGACGCGGGGTTTGTCGATGCCGGTGGCACCGATCC
>JAUVCD010000834.1 GCA_030590865.1 Myxococcales bacterium
TGACACCTGTCGACTCCTTTGCCTCTGTAGCAATTGTCGCACAACTGTGCCGCTCACCTGCCCCCATTTGGACGCCAGTCAGGGAGCGCGCTTCAACCTGTAGTGGAAGGTCACGCCCACCGGATCATCGGTGGGCGTGCCAACCCAGCGATTCTTCAGGAGTTTGCGCACGCAGCGACCAGCCTCCGCGCTCACGGCCTTGCGGGAGAGCACCTCGACCCCCTCGGCCCGCCCGCGCGCCCGCACCAGGAACTGGATTTCCAGGTCCCCGGCGGCCGCGCTGAGGCCACCGTGGTCAGCAACACACTGGGCGACTGGCCCTAGCGTTTTTGCTAGATAAACCGCGACCTTGGGGACCTGCCCGCCACCGATGAAGGTCGGCTCGCTATGCTCGACCTGAGGCGGCTTCGGCGGCGCAGCCGGCTTGGGCTTTGCTGGCTCTTGGTCACCCTCATCAGGCTTGCCGTCTTCGGCTTTGCCCTTCCCAGGCTTGCCGTCCTCGGCTTTGCCCTTGTCAGGCTTGCCGTCCTCGGCCTTGCCCTTACCCGGCTTGCCCTTACCCGGCTTGCCGTCCTCGGCCTTGCCGTCTTTGGGCTCCTCGGCAGCTGCCGACTTGGAGGGACGCTCAGACCCCGATGGCGGCTTCGCCCAGGCCGATTGACACGAGCACAGCAGTAAAGCAACGGCCCCGAACACGACATTTTTAGAGCAGCTCATCCCATGGTCGAGGTACCACGACGACCGCGCTTTGGCCCAAAGGGCGGCAGGCTGAACGGCTCCAGGCGCCGGATCCCTGGACCGCGCCAGGCAGATCGGGCTAGGACAGCGGGTCATGCAGCTGCGCGTTCTGTTTCTGTGCGGCGGCAACTCGTGCCGCAGCCAAATGGCCGAAGGCCTGCTGCGATCACTTGCGTCTGAGGTAGCCACAGCCCAGAGCGCTGGCCTCACCGCCGAGGGAGTTCACCCCCGAGCTGTCGAGGTGATGGACGAGCTGGGCGTCGATATCTCGAAACACCACTCCAAGGCCGTACCTGAGCTGAAGGCCGAGACCTTCGACGTGGTGATCACCCTCTGCGAGCCGGCGAGGGAGTACTGTCTGCTGCCCAGCGCCCTGACCCAAGACGACCAGACACCCGCTGATCCGCTGACCCACAACCCGGTCATCGCTGGGGTGCCGGTGCTGCTCCACTGGTCGGTTTCCGATCCCGCCGAGGCCGCTGGCAGCGCTGAGGAGGTACTCGCCGCATTTCGCCAAGCCCGCGACCGGCTGCGCGAGCGGTTGCGGGACTTCATCGACAGCGGCACCCTCGCCGCTCTGACCGAGTCCCGTCGGCGCTTCGAGACGGTGCTCGATTCGCTGGACGAGGGGCTCTTCGTCCACGACGAAGATCGCCGGATCTACCTGTTCAACAGTGCTGCCGAGCGGATCACCGGTCAGTCCCGAGACGACGTCATCGGGCGAGACTGCCACGCCGTCTTCTCCTGTGGTGGCCTCTGCAGCGCCCAGTGCCAGTTCCGCGAAGGACCGCCCGCCAAGTTGCGACGAGACCAGGAGCTGCGGATCACCACCAAGACGGGAGAGGAGCGCCGCCTCGAGATGCGCATCTCTCCCCTCGATGCGAGCATGGGTCGACCGGGCCAAATTCTGGCCCGGCTTCGTGACATCACCGAGCTGACGAGCCTGCGTCACGAGCTACGAGAGAGCCACAGCTTCCACAATATGGTGGGGGTCTCTCGCAGCATGCGTGAAACCTTCGAGGCCATCACCCAAGTAGCCACCTCGGACTACCCAGTGCTGATCACCGGTGAAAGTGGCGCCGGCAAAGAGCTCGTGGCTCGGGCGATCCACGACGAGAGCTCACGCAAGGGCGGACCCTTCGTCCCCCTCAATTGCGGCGCCCTGCCGGACCACATCCTGGAGAGTGAGCTGTTCGGCCACGTCCGCGGCGCCTTCACCGGCGCCGTCCAGAGCCGCCGAGGCCGCTTCGAGCTCGCCGATGGGGGCACCTTGCTCCTAGACGAGGTTGGCGAGCTAAGCCCCATCTTCCAGGTCAAGCTGCTGCGAGTGCTGCAGGAAAAGAGCTTCGAACGGGTCGGTGGAGAGCGACCGATCAGCGTGGACGTGCGCGTCTTGGCGGCCACTCATCGAGACCTGCGCCAGATGGTCCGAGAAGGCTCGTTCCGCGAAGATCTGTTCTACCGACTCGCCGTGGTGCCCATTACCGTGCCGGCACTCCGCGACCGGCGAGAGGACGTGCCGGAGCTCACCGCACACATCCTGGCCAAGATCGCCCGCGAGACGGACTCGCCCATTGCGACCGTCTCCGCTGAAACCCTTGATCTCTTGGCCGCCCACGACTGGCCCGGGAACGTCAGGGAGCTGATCAACGCGCTCCGCTTTGCCTCAGTCCGCAGCCGCGGCGAGCCGATCATGCCCCATCACCTGCCCGTCGAGATCCACGAGACGGGTTGGGACCAACCCACGCTGCCGCCACGCCCGTCCAAGCCCCCGCCGACCAGCACGCCGCCTCCCGCCATCCGGCGGCGCGAGAAGCTCACCAGCGAGGCCGTTCGCGATGCGCTGGTCGAGACGGGGGGCAACAAGGTCAGAGCGGCCAAGCTCCTCGGCGTCGGCCGCGCCACGCTCTACCGGTTCCTCGATCGCCACCCCTTGCCCTAGCAGACCCATGGCCTAGGTGGCCTGTGCCCCAGGAGGCCCGTACCCCAGGAAGTCATGGTTGGCACGGGGGTTGCCACCTGACCATTGGCCTCGTGCAATTGGAGCAGGGGCCACAGGAAGGTACGGCATGTCACAGCCCTACAACGACAACCTACGTCGGGTCCGGCGCCTGACCAACGAGATGCTGGCGCTCGCGGACGACGGAGATCGCTCCCGCAACGACCCATCTTGCGGCATTCTCTACGGCATTTTGCGCGACCAAGCCTACCGCTTGCGCGAGCTGGTCGATCACGAGTGCGAGAACCACCGGGACGGCAACAAGTGGGATTGACCAGGATAGCCTGCCGGCTGAGCGCTACGCAGCGGTTGTCTCGCGCTGTATCTATTGCCCGCCACTGTCTCACGAGACAGTGGGAGGCGGCACTCGCTGAGACAGTGGGGCCCAGGCACGTCGCTAAGCGACCCATTCACACCGCATCCCGCGCCAATCGCAGCGAATTAATCGCTTCACGGTACCGAAACACACTTGGCACGCTCCCTGCTTGAAGGCACGGTAGCAGGGCGACGAGGGGGGCCACCGGACGCGAGCGAGCTAGTGCTCAATCGCGGCAACCGTCCTCCCCAACACAGATCACCATTGGAGACGAGGGAACCGATCCATGAAGCAGTGGAAATCCATAGACGAGGCGCTCGATTTCGCAATCAAGAGTGAAGAGCGGGCGGCCAATTTCTACAAGGCCCTGGCGAAGCGCGCCGACACATCCGGCATGCGCGAGGTATTCGAGGGGTTCTCCCGCGAAGAGCTGGAGCACAAGGCCAAGCTGG
>JAUVCD010000653.1 GCA_030590865.1 Myxococcales bacterium
CCTATCCCAACCACTTCGGTGATCCGCCCCAAGAGCGTTGAGGGATCCTGACCCCACAAGCTGGCGACGGCGCGATGGGCCTGCGACTTGCCTCAGCGGTGACCTGCTCGGCGTCGTCGCCAGGCGGCGGCGGCGAGCGCACCCATCCATAGCGCCGCGAAGGCAGGCAGGCGTCGGGGTGGCGCCAGGCGACAGCCGCAGCCGCTCTCCTCGTCCCCGTCGCCCGGCGTGACGGAGCTTCCGCCGGTGCCCGAGCTGGTGGTACCGCCCCCGGTGCCCGAGCTGGCGCTTCCGCCGGTGCCCGAGCTGGTGCCGCCGCCGGTACCGGAGCTGGATGCGCCGCCCCCGCCAAGGGTGCCGCCCGGTCCGTATTCGGGCGGCGGGTGGCCGAGCTCGTAGGCGCCCAGGTCGGGGGCGTTGCCGGCAAAGCCATCGTTGACGTTGGCGAGCACCTCGCCCACGTCGACCGCGGCGCCGTCGGAGGCGAGGGTGAGGGGAGGCGGCGAGGCGATGACGATGGGATCGGAGGGGAAGCTGACGGCCTCGGAGAAGATGGCCAGATCGACCTCGACCGCATTGGCCTCCGTGGTGAGCGACTGCATCTGAGCGAGGCCGTCGAAGCTCACGCCACCCACGTTCCCAGTGAAGGTGCCGGTGCCGATGGAGCCGTAGCCATCGTAGTCGAAGTGGCACGAAGCGTCCGCCGTTGGCAAAGCCATCACCCGGCCGGAACCGATGTTGTAGCCGTTGAAGGTCCCTCCCGGACCGCCGATGAAGAGGTTGTTGCGGAACAACGCCTGGGACCAAACGTCGCTCGTATTCACGCTGAAGGCGTCGCCAGCCTTGATCACGGTGTTGTGGAACCCGACGTCCCCCACGCTGCTGCGCTGCAGCTTGAAGCCCTGGGCCACGATGTTGAACATCACGTTGCGGAAGAAGTAGGTCGGCCCGCCGAGGCTCGGCTGGGAGCTCAGCCCCATGAAGCTGTTGTGGATCCGGTTGTGGTGCACCCGCACGTTGCCCATGGCGAAGTCGGCCTCGACGGCGTCATCGGCGCACACGTCCAGGTCGTTGCCGTAGATATCGATGGAAACCTGGTTGACCGCGCCCGAGTCCTCCAACAAGGAGATGCAGTCCCGGAAGCCCGTGACCCGGTTGAAGGCGATGACGTTGCCTGGCCCGGTGAGGACGATGCCCTCGCCCAGGTTGTTGCCGCTCGCACCGAGCGCCGCCTCGTTCCACTCGGTGGGTCCGCTGACGACGTTGTCGATGATGAGCGCCCCCTCGGTGCCGTTAGCGTAGGAGACGATGCCGTCCGCCGCCGTGTTGATGGTGCAGCCCCGCACCACGATGCGAAAGGCGTTGTTGAACTTGATCTGGCCCTGCACGGTGAGGCCGACCACGTGGACGTCCGAGCGGCCGTCAATCCGGACGTCCCCCGCCACCACGGCGCCGCCGTCGTTCTCCGCCCGCAACACAATAGGCGAGGCCTCGGTCCCATCGTTCGGCACGGTGATCGCGCCGTAGGAGCCATCGCCGAGCAGCAGGACGTCGCCGGGTACGGCACCGGCGAGCTCGCTGCCGATGGTGCTGGGGGTCACCGGTTTGACGGTCGCCCCGGCTGCTTCGGCCGGCCAGGCACGGGTGGCCGCGGTGATGACCTCCACCGTCGAGCCGCCATCGGGGTCGTCGAGACTCAGCTCGATCTCGTAGGTCGTTGCTGGCTCCAGCAGGAACAGGCTGCCGGCGTGCTTGTTGTCCCACGAAAAGCCCTCGTTCGACCCGGCGGGCACCCGCCGCAGCGCCAGGCCGGCAACCCAGTCTGTCTCGCCCTGTGCTCGGTAGCGCAGGGTGACGACGCCATCCTCGTCGTCGTCGCCGCCGAGCGGCCAGTCGACCGACAGGTTGATGAAGGTGGGAAAGGGAGAGGTCGGCGTGCCCGGTGTGCTCCCGTCCTGTGCCGCAGCGGGTGCAGCAACCAGGAGCATCGCGACGACGGGGAGAGCTGTGAGTGGGGATCGCAACATGCCGCCAGTGTATCCCACCGGCGCCTATCACAGCCCTGGATAGGCGCTCGGCAGCCCCGTCACAGCGTCGGAGGGTCGACCGGGTCCGGGGCGTCGATGCTCGAGGACAAGACCTGGCAGACCACGCTTTGGTCGTTACAGCCGCATTCGTTGCCCCCCAGATTGGTGAACTGAAAGTCCACACCCAGGGAATCCTCACCATTCAGGAAGACCGGACTGCAGCTCAGCCGGTTACCGGCGAGCGTCACCGCCCCCCCAACGTTGAGGACCGCCACACGATTGGCGTGGTCCACAACATTGCCCACCAGCGCCAGGGCCGTGACGTCCGTCTCCTGCACCACCGCGATGCCATCGCCGAAGAGACCGCCAGCCGGTTGAGCAAACACCTCGCTCACCACCGTGCCAGCCACCATGCCCTCGACGTCGACCCAATAGATTCCGCTCTCGTAGACCCGCTCCACCCGGGACGACGTCACCGTAGCCGCACCCCGATCTCGATACTTGTCCGCGAAGATACCGAAACCCGCCAAGCCCGCGTCGCTCGGCATCACGTCGCTCACCACCGTGCCGGCGACCGTGCCGCTGGCACCGAACAGCGCAATCCCAGCTTCCTGCGTGCCGGTGACGACGCAACCCTCGATGGCTGCGTTGGCCCCCACCCAGACCTCATTGTGGTGGACTGCGACGATGCCCGTTCCCCTGTGGCCATCATCCTCGTTGGAACGGACGTCCCGCACGACGGTGGCTTCGATCGTTCCATCAGCACCGTTGAGCACCACGCCATCCATGCGGGTGCGCTCAATCACCGAATTCCGAAGGGTCAGCCTCCCGGGCTCGGCGGTCACCGTATTGGCCACGACCTCGATGCCATGGGCCCGCTGGTCGCTCATTCCGTCGGAGAAGACATCGCGCACCACGGTGGTGTTGATCACCGCTTCCGAGCCGACCACCGCCACACCCGCCCAATTGACCCGCTCGATGAGCGAGTCGCTCACCGTCGCCTTCGACTCGGTGCCATCCTCGTCGGTCCGGTAGGCGAAGATCCCAATGCCCCACCAGCCATCACTCACTCTGGGCGCGACATCGCGAATCACGGTCCGCTCGACGGTGACCTCGGCCCCATAGAGAAAACCACCACTCTCACCGGTACGCTCGACGAGCGAGTCCCGCAGGGTGAGCGTGCCCGCATCCCATACGTCGAAGCCCTCCATGGCCGTGTCGTGCAGCCACACCCGGGAGGCAACGACATCGGTTGCCTCGTGAATCACCAGGCCGCGGGCCGAGCCGGTGAAGGCCATGTCGCGCACTTCGCTACCGCTGCCGCCAGCATACACGCGCATGGCCTGATTGACGTTGCCGGACGCCACGATCTCCACCAGCGATGGACAGCGTCCCCACAGCCGCAGTGGCTTGGTGACGCTGACGCTCCCCGGATAGCTACCCGCGGCTATCGCCACGATAGCGCCCGGCTCTGCCGCAGCCATCGCCGCATTGATGGTCGTCCACGGTTGGCTCTGTGACCCGTCGCTGTTGCCCCCTGGGTAGGCGCCGTTCACGAATTGGGTGTTGGTCTCGGTGACGATGTCACCCCAGGTGCCGTCGCCACAGGGCGCCACCTCACGGCAGACCGTCTCTCCCGGTAGGGCAAGCTCGCCTATTGGACAAGGCTCGGCGGGAAGGAGCGGTACGCAGCCATCATCGTCCGACTCGGCACACTGGGCCGGCGGCAGCCCTGCCGGTCGACAGCCCGACCCCTGATCAACCTGTCCGGCAGCACAACCATTGGCCTGGACTCCGGCAGGCAGACAGACGCCGTTAGTCAACAGCTCGCCCGATTCGCAGGGGTAGTCGGCCTCTGCGGGAAGGCACAGGCCATCTTGCTCGATCTGATCGGGTGGGCATCCCTCACCGCCCGCACCGGCGGTGCCAGAGCCACCAGTGCCCTTGGTCTCGATCCCGTCGTCCCCACACCCTGCGGCCCAGGTCAGCAGCGCACAGAGCAACCACAGTCGTCCCCATCCTGGTGGCATGGCCCAAATTCTACTGGATCGTCGGCCATCGCGACTGGGGCAGCGATGATCCATCTCGCCACCAAGCTCAGCCGCCCGATCACGACCGACGGCCAGCAAGTCAGCCCGTTCTGTCGGCCCTGGCAGCTGTTGGACGACGTGAAACCCTCACTGCTGCCGATGGTACGACAATTGCTTGGGTTTACGGGCGATGTCGCTTCGAAACCGAGGACCAGGAGCGATGGTCCTGGTCACGCTGGTGGCCCTGACGGGCTGCATCGGCTCGCTTGGCGAGCCAGGCCCTGTTGGGGAGGGAGGCACCAGCCAGCCGGGCGGCACCGAGTCGACGACGAGCGGCGGTGGCATCGGCGGCGTCTGGACCCCAGGCGGCGGAAGCTCTGAGGGGGGATCCGACGGGGGGTGTGGTGGGGGCGCTGCCGATCCCTGTGGTGACGCCGGCATCGACGGAACAACAACCAGCACCACGATGACTGTTATTACAGTGGACACCTGGGAGAATGGCTCGCCCAGTGCTCATCGGGATTACGCCGTAGACACCCTATTGACTGAAGCGACCTATCAAACCGGTCACATGTCATGGACGTCTGATCCCTATCCACGTGTATGGGGGCAAACACTGCCTAATGGTGTAACTGGAAACTTGTGGACCGTGAGGTCCGATAATGGCGGAACAACTTACGCTGCTCTGTCATGGGATTACATCGGCAATGGCACCAACTCCAAGCCTTGTTGTGCCAATGGAATTGATGGTGTTATTTTTACGATGTTGTCCAGTCTATGTGATCAGGGCGGCAGTGGTATTTGCGCTGTTCCGAATCGGAGGCGAACCAATATGGTTCGTTGGCCACAGATTATTCCCGCTGAGGGAGCGCTGCGCATCGTACCGTCGCATGTTGGGGTTTTTGCCGCTCACGAGACTCAGAGCTTTGCGGCTTATGATGGAGCGACACAACTGGATGCCGCTGATGTGGACTGGTGGATTAGCGAGTCCCCAACGGATGGTCAGGGACTTGACCCAGGGCAAGTCGCGACCATAGACCAAGACGGAGTCGCCACAATTCTAGGGACCCGAGGAACGGTCAAAGTTTCGGCATGCTTTCCTAGCGGATGCGGGCCTAATTAGCATTCGACTCGCGGCCTCCTCCACCTGGACATGCCGCTCGGGAGCGTGCTCTGGGGCGGGCGCCGGCTCGCCTTTGATGAGGTGAAAAGCAATCAGGGGGTGGCATTCCTGCGAAAAATG
>JAUVCD010000774.1 GCA_030590865.1 Myxococcales bacterium
AGGTCCTGCTCTCTTCAGGACTCGCCGACGAGGCGTACCGTCGCTACGGGACCGGGGGAAGTCCAGCCAGTCGTGGGAGCCACAAAGCGCCGCTCAAGACGCTGGAGTCTCGAGACTCAACGCGAAATCGTTGGCCCCAAAGCGCATCACCGGCTCGAAAGCCGTCGGAACCGTGTCGAACACCCCGCCCGCAAAGCCGAGCTCATCCTGATCCTGCCAACGAAAGCTCTCGTACATATTCACCTCGAGCACGATGTCGAGATCCGAAGTGACCTCAGGCGTGACCACTAGCTCGATGGGGAAATAGTAGCTCCACTCGCCCTCCTCGAGCTTGGCGGAAAACCCGCCGGTCTCGGACCACTCGGGCACCGGCGCATCAGTGCCACTGATCGGGAATTCGGTGCCACCGGTGGAAAAGACGTAGTCGTAAAACCCGTGGTTGCGAACCTGTCCATCGATGGTCGTCCCGTCGCTCAGCACCTGGAGATTGTCGAACTCGCCGGGCCATGCCTGACCGCCAGCGTGCATGGTCGAGGCGACCCGATAATGTACGTGGCTGTAAACCGCCCGCGCCACAGTGTACAAACCAGTGGGTAGCGAGCTGGCCGGCACAGTGTGCACCGCCGTGTCATCGCCGTCGTTGAAGCCCACCATCACGAAGTCCTGCCCAAAGTCGAAGACCGTGAGCGGGTTGGGATCGGAGGGGTCCTTGTAGAGCTGTAGCTTGCGCAGCCCAGCAGAGTGCGCCAGCGGCGTCTGACCCGACAGGCCGTCGGTGTGAGCAAAGGGATCGGTGTTCGCCCGGAAGCGGATGGTGATCTCTGGCCCGACGCCCCCCTCTCCAGCGCTGCCTCCAGCGTTACCAAGGCCACTGCCCCCCTGGCCGCCGCCGCCCTCAACGCCCGCAGCACCAGCCCCGCCGTCACCCTCACCGAACCCGTCATCGAATTCGTTACCGCAAGCCGTAGCGAAAGCGAGCAGCGCGAGGGGCAACAGTGCTCTACCGAAGCGGATGCCGGTGCCGCTCATACCTCTCTCACCGGAATCACCTTGGCTGAAAAAGGAACCATCTCGCTGAAGCCCCAGGCCCTTCGTCCCCGACGCTCCGCACCCATCATGTCTGGCTGAAATCATGCCCGACCTATGGCAGGACCCGTGCCACCTGAGCTGCCACATAAAATCAACCACTTGGCACCCCCCTGTGAACGCACCGACCCATCCTGGGGGTGAACGCCCCTGCCTTGCAGCAGCCCCGAGACAATGCCCAAGATCCCGCCCATGCAAACCGTCGCCGCCCAGGTCAAAGCCTTCGACCAAGGCGCCCTGCTCCGCCCCGTGCCCGAGCTAGGCACCCTGATCGTCACCGGAGACGACCGCCAAACCTGGCTCAACGGCATGCTCACCGCCGACCTCAAGCCCCTCAAACCCAGCCAAGGCACCTACGCCCTGAGCGTCTCGAAAAACGGCCACCTCCAAGCCGACCTCTGGGTCGCGCTGGAGCCTGACCGCATCCTGCTCGGCCTCCCTGCCGACCTGTGTGACAGCCTCAGAGAGACGCTGGACCACCACCTGATCATGGAGGACGCCGAGATCCAGGTGGCGGAGGAGCCCCTCAGCTGGTGGCTCTGCTACGGGCCCAATTCGGATTCGGTGGCCAAGATCGCAAGGGAACAGGGTGCCAGCGTGGCGATGGGCCGGCTGGGCGACAGCGACACGGCCATCATCGTCGCACCGAACCCTACGCCCCCAGACTTCAGCGATGCACTCACAGCCGTCGAAGGCACCTTGCTAGCCACCCCTGATGGGTGGGAGCGCATCGCCATCGAGCGTATGTTGCCGCGCTACGGCGTGGACTTCGAGGTTGGCTGCTACCCCCAAGAGGCTGCGCTCGAAAAGCTGGCGGTGTCTTTCAATAAAGGGTGCTACGTCGGGCAAGAAGCCGTCTTCAAGCTGGAGAAGCGGGGGCACGTTAGTAAGCGGTTGGTACGGTTGGTGATCGAGGGTGAAGCGGGGGGCATTGGGGCGGGAGATGAAATCGTGGATGCCGGCGGCGAACCCGTGGGGACGATCACGAGCGTGACCGTGGTTGAGGGGCGGACCTTGGCGCTGGGAGTGGTGGTGTATCGGAGTTCAGCGGAGGGAGCTGAGCTGTCGGTTGGGGGCCACAGCGCCAAAGTGAGCTGAACCGCCCCGGGATATCTGGAGGCGGGATAGTCGCGGGCTAGCTAGTTGGCGGTCCGAAACCCCTCTTTTCGTGCTCGTGCTCAGGCCGCAGGCCGGTGCTCGTGCTCGTGCTCGTCGGACGATTCTCGATTCTCGAGTTGCGATTCTCGATTCTCGATTCTCGAGTTGCGAGTATCGACGAACGAGCACGAGCACGAGCATGCGGCTCTCGGCTGCAGCTCAATCGCTTGGGCAGTGGGCGACGAAGAGGGATGTTGGCTCAGCGGAGGGCGTGTCGCGCGAGCACCAGCAGGTTGTGCGAGACGATGCTTGCCCAGGTGTACGCCTTGAACGACGTGAGACCCTTCCAAGTGCAACGGTCCAGGCCGAAGCAGCGCTTCAAGAACGAGATCCCCGCCTCGACGCCAGCGCGAAAGCGGCGCAGCTTTCGGTAGACCCAACTGCTCTTCACCATGTCGGTCACTTTGAGGTAGCGACACTTGGTGAAGCAGACGTCTTGGATGCCGAGTTTCTTGATGTCGCCGAGGTTGGCCTTTGAGGCGAAGCCGCCATCGAAACTCACCTGGCGAGGCGCGCGTCCATAGATATGCTTCTGCCGCTCCACCATGTTGGTGGCAAGGGTGCTGTCCGGTGGGTTGCCGTCCTCGATGACGCAGTCGAGCACCAGGCTCGATGAGCCGGTGGTGAGCGCGAGCTTGTGCCCGTAGTACGTGTCGCGTCGGTCTTTCACGATGATGTCGGTGTGCGGTTCGAAGATGCTGACGATCTTGTCGGTGGCAGGAACAGACTCGCCATCGAGGATCCGGCGCTTCGTTTGATCCAGCACGCGTAAAGTGAGGCTCACGTACTGCCGGAGCTCTGTTGCAAGCGCATCGGCCGCGACCATGTCGAGCACGGAGCTCCCCTCGTATTTGTCGAGCGCTTCGGCCACCGCCGCCGTGTAACCAACCGTCTTGTCGGTCACCTTCAACAGGTCGCGGTACAGCGGCAAACGCTTTGCTTTCGTCGCGGCATGCTCGATGGCGACGGCGCGCCGCTTGGCACGGCGCCGGTGGTTGGTGAAGTGCACCGGCACCTTCTCGCCCGCCCGAATCATCAGGCGAGTCAACACTCGCACGCAATCCCACAGCAGCGAGGAGTCGCTCGGTGCATGGATGTTCGTTTCTTCCACCGTGCAGTCGGTGCGGACCTTGCGGCCACGCTCGATGCCCTCGTCCTTGGCTTGACCGAGCAGCAGTCTGTTGATCGACTCCCATGTTTCGGGGCGCACTCGCTTGAGGTTGTGCTTGAGCGTCGAGGTCTTCGGCGCCGCATCGCCAAGACCAAACCGGCAGAACGCGCGATAGCTGAACGAGTCGCCAAGGTGAAAGGCCAGCTCCTCGTAGCTCCAGCCGTTCATCTGTTTGGCCACGGTGCAGCGCAGTACCCGCTCCGCGCTCATACCCTCGCGGCCCGTGTCCGGGGCGGCGCCATGCCGCATCAGATCTGCGTAGATCAGCTCGACCGCTTCGGGACTCTGGCCGAGGCGCTGGCTGATTGCTTCCAGCTCGTGCGCGTGAGGATGGTCGGCGGTTGCAGGGACAAGGTGGAGCTGCTCGTGTACAGTTCTTCGCATCGGGGTGGGCTGTTTCCTCGGTGGTTTTTGCGATTCACCTAAGAAACACCTGCCCCGGCTTTTTTATTTCCATGAAGTTCGCGTTTGTATTTGCGGACTTGGCCTTTCGGACCGCCAACTAGCTAGTCACCAGTCGACGGCCGGCGGTCGACGGCCACCAGTCGACGGCACCTCCTCGCCGGGGCATGGTTGCTGGCATCGTGCCAGTAGACCTCCAGCCGCTCTTCGTGGCCATTCGCGCC
>JAUVCD010000540.1 GCA_030590865.1 Myxococcales bacterium
GGCGAGTCCCACCATGCCTTCGTCGCACAGCTCGACGATCTAGGCGAAGCGCTGTGGAGCCACCATTGGGGCAACGAGCTACACCTGGCCGAGATCGACCACTTAGGCAAATCGATCGCCGTCGACTCGGCGGACAACGTCCTCATCATCGGTCGCTACCTGGCATGGGATGGCACCGGGCCCTCACCGGGTGACGGCGGCACGGGTGGAATGGGCGGAGCGGGCGGAGCGGGCGGAGCGGGCGGAGCGCCGCCGATGGACTTCACCATCGGCGAGCAAGCGCTCACGCCGTTCTACCCCCAGCACGGCATCTTCCTGACCAAGCTCAACGAGGAAGGCAAACCGCTGTGGAGCCATGGTTTCGGAAGCAAGACCGGGGAGCAGTCGGGCCAGGACGTCGCGGTCGACTCGCAGGACAACGTGATCATCACCGGCCAGCACATCCAGGCCGACATTCTGTCGAGCGTGGGGCTCCAGCTCCCGACCATCCCTGACGTCTTCAGCGGCTTCGTTGCCAAGCTCGATCGTGATGGCAACGGAATGTGGAGCTTCGGCTTTGGCTTCGACATGGCCGGCTACCACCAGCGGCCCTATGCGGTGGCCATCGATTCACAAGACGACGTCTTGGTCGCTGGTCAATACCGCGGCTTGGTAGCCTTGGGCGACCATGTGCTCCCCAACTTCGGGCCGGTGGATGGGATCTTCGTCGCCAAGCTGACCGAGACCCTCGACGAGCCCCACTGCAGCTGGGCCAGAGGGTGGGGCAACTCCACCGCAACCCAGTACGTCGCCGAGGTGGCCCTAGATTCGGACGACAACGTGGTATTGGCAGCCGGCATCCGAGGTCCCGTGGACTTCGGTAGCGGTGAGCTCTTCGGTGTCCCGGACTACTACAGCGTCTTGGTGGCCAAGCTCGATTCGGATGGCAAGACGATTTGGAGCCAGGTGTTTGGGGCACCTGAACAGGACCAATACGTCACCGCCCTGGCCATCGACAGCGCTGACAACATTCTCGTCAGCGGCTACTTCGCCGGTACGCTAGCCCTTGATTCCGAGTCGCTCCAGACCAGCACGCTGGCCGAGTATGAGGCCTTCACCGTCAAGCTAGCCCCGAACGGCGCGGTGCTATGCGCCAGGCAAGCGAGCACCAATGATTGGAACACCTTCAGCAGCGCGATCGCCGTCGGGAGCGATGACAGCTTCATCCTCGCCGGACGCTTCCGCGACGTGCTCGACTTCGGCTTTGAAGAGCAGCTATCAGGCGTGAACGACGGGACAGGCTTCGACATGTTCCTCGCGAGGTACGGCAGGTGAACGCCAGCAGCTCGGGGTTGGTCACGCCGTCCACCATGGTCCGACGCCTCAGACAGCAAACGCTTGTCTTATTCTGCGGCGTGTCAGTCGCCCTCCCTGCGACGGTTCTGGCTCAGCCTGAGCCACCGCCCGTCGCGCCGCCTGCGCCCGAACAACCCGCGCCGCCGCCCGTCGCGCCGTCCGCGCCTGCGCAGCCCGCGCCCGAGCAGCCTCCGGCCACGGATCTATCGACCACCGATAGGGCAGCGATGGTTTTCGAGACGGGACGGGCTCACTTGTTGGCAGGACGCTACGCCGAGGCCTGCCCCCTTCTCGAGCAGGCCTACGGAATGACCCAAGGCATCGGCGTCCAATACAACCTCGCTCGCTGCTACGCCGCAACGGGACGTCTTGCCAGCGCCTACCTTCACTTTCAACAGGTCGCCGAAGTGTCGCAGCGCTCGGGACAGCACAACCGTGCGACCATGGCGAGTGACCAAGCCGCCGAGCTCGAACCGCGACTGAGCCGGCTGCTGCTCTCGGTGCCGAACCCTGCCCCGGGCATGACCCTGGCAGTAGACGACGAGCTGTGGCCTGCCAGCCAGTGGCAGCGCGGCACACCCCTCGATTCGGGGGTCCACCAGATCGTCGCCTCTGCACCAGGCTATCCAAAGTGGACCGCCGCTACCGACATGGCCGGCGAAGGACGACTTGTCACGGTCACGGTGCCTAGTCTGCGCCCATTGTCCGCCGATCCCTCCGCTGTCTCACCGGATCCCGCTGGAAGTCCTGGGCTGGCGCCCCAGGAGGTGGCCGCAATCATCATCGGCAGCGTGGGCGTCGTCGGGTTGGGCGCCAGCATCATCCTCGGCATCGCAGCCAAGACGAAAGACGATGACGCCGCTGCTTTCTGCGACGGTGACGGGTGCAGCACCGCAGGCGTCGATCTCAACCAAGACGCCTTGCGCATGGGCCACATCGCCACCGGCACTTTCATCGGCGGCGCCGTGCTCACGACGACGGGGTTGCTGATGTGGTTCACCTCGCCATCAGACGACCTGGACGCCAAGGAGCAGACGGTGAGCGCCCTGCCCTTCGTGGGGCCGTCGGCCTTTGGGATCACCCTTCAGGGAAGGCTCTAGCAAGGCGCCCGAGCCAGCGGTCAGGGCGTGACGACGATGGTGCAGCTGCACAGTCGCCAGACGTGACTATGCTAGTTGGAGATGCCCTTGCCGAGTCCCAGGGTCGAAGAGCACCGCCTGTGGTCTCCCCACGCTGGCCGAGCAGCCACCATTTTCGCGGTCATCGGCTATTTGCTCTATCTGC
Organism: Myxococcales bacterium; assembly: GCA_030590865.1. Lineage (GTDB taxonomy): Bacteria > Myxococcota_A > Polyangia > Polyangiales > Polyangiaceae > JAPYTK01. The sequence continues at coordinate 2,620 of JAUVCD010000540.1, forward strand.
TGAGTGACTTCTGGATGCTGATCGGCTGGTATGTGTGGGCAGCCCTGGGCGTCGCCGTCGCCGGTATGTTGATCGCCAGGCAGATCGACAAGCTTCGCCGGCCCCTGCTGCGAATTGCCGACGATGGCGTCAGCATCAAGCACGCCGGCCAGGAGCGCTACGTCTCCCATAGCCAGATCCGCGACGTCACCGTTACCCGACTCGGTGGCATTCGTGACACCAGCTGCGCCCACCAGTTGGCCATCGAGCTGGCTGACGGCACATCGATCGAGCTCGGCGCTCCGGAGCGACAGGCGACGGCAGCGCAACAGGCCATCCAGGCGGCCCGCGGGCGGCACCAGGTGGCCACTCGCATCGACGCCGGCGCGCTGCAGCGCCAGGACCGTGGCACCGAACAATGGGTCCAGGAGCTTCAAGCGATCGGCGCTGGGGCACGGTGGAGCCACCGCCAAGCTTCGTTGAGCCAAGACGATCTGTGGGCCCTGGTCGAGTCGCCGGCCTCCCCTCCCGAGTGCCGAGCAGCTGCCGCGGTGGCCCTCGATCTGGGGGCCCCACCTGCCAAAAAAAGGCTGCGCCTCACCGCCAAGACCACCGCCTCTCGCCCCCTGCGCATTGCCCTGGAGAAGGTAGCCACCACTGAAGATGACGAGGCACTAGTCGAGGCCTTGGCGTCGCTGGAAGCATCACTGGAGGCGCCCAGCCCTGGCGCCGAAGGTCTCGTGAAGCCACAGCAGCTCAGCAGGTCCGACCAAGAAGGGCGTCCCGCGGGGCGCCTCAGCACCGGGCCAAGCGACCCGGTCGATCAAGGTGGTGTCGGCAGAGCGAATCGGCAGCGGCTTCATGTCCGGTAGTCCCAGCTCGATGACCGGGTGGTGGAACTCGAAATTGGTCTGGTGACCCGCCACTCCCACATTGCCTGCCTTCTGCACATACTCGTAGTGACCGACCTCGACCTGCAGAGCCTGCATCACTCGATTCGGAGCGGACGGCTTCGGCGTAGCGAGCTCGATCTGCTCGCCCTGGATGATCAGGTGGTAGGCCGCAGCGCCACGACCGCGAACAAACATCAGGTAGAGGGCCGCGATGACCACGATGGGAAAGACGACGACCAGGGCCATCAGGGCAGCCTCACCCAACAAGAAGCTCGCCAGGTAGGCGAGGCCAACGAGGGCAAACATGCCGACGAACAGCAAGGCGATCCCCAGAATGACTCGGACCGGGCTGTGCCGATCCTGATGCACCGCAATGGTCACCGCCTCGGCCCCCAGGCCCGCGGTCCTGTCCGGAGCTCCGAGAGCAGCATCGATGGCGGCCAGCAGCCCTCGAAATTCACCGGCATCCATGAACAGATCCATGGTGCCCCCAGGCGGCAGCTGATAGCGGCAGTCGGGCAACAGCACGTCCTGCCCGCAAATGGCGAGACGACGACCATCGGTCTCGAGGCTCAGGATAGTCCCCGACGTGCCCACAGTTCCCGGTGCCTGCACAACCCATTTGCCGCAGCTATGCCCCGTGCGACCGCTGACGATGGGAAGTGGGGCTCCCAGTCCCTGGGCCACCAAATGGCCTCCGGTCAGGGCCACGGGAAATGACTCGATGGTCCCAGCCGCCGTGTAGCGCTTGCCGGTCCATTGCTCGAGCTGGGCCTGGTCTGCCATAGGGCCCGATGGTGCCCGGAATCGGCACGGAACGCGAGCTGTGCGCTTACTCACCGCTTTCCGATATGATGCCGCCCATGAGCTTTCGACTCACCGGCCCGTCCCTGGGCATGCCGCTCCTGGCGCTGACCATCGGTACCGCCAGCCCAGCCGCCGCCGCGACCTTTGACGAGGCGACCGGCAAGCTCCAGCTGGAGGACGCGGCCCTGGCCATCTCCTTTGATGATGAGGCGAGCATCCCCGCGAGCCTCAACCCCCTTTTCTCCAACTTGGGAGCAGCGGAGCAGAGCGTCGACTTCGTCACCAACCTCGACGGGCTAGAGGGTAGCGGAGCGCTGGCCTTTGGCGGCATGGCCATCGAAGGCCGCTTTGAGCTCAGCTCGCTGGGAGACGCACTGACCGGTCGGCGCGTCGAGGCCACCGTCTGGCAACTGCCCCAAGGAACGCGAGCCAGGGTGCAGCTGCAATGGGGGCTCGCGGATCCGAATGACGACGAGGGGGGGCTGGTGCTTGGTGTGGTCACCCTATTGCCCACCGGCCGAGCCACCGACGACGGCTGGATCGAGCTCGGGTCTGGCCCCTTCGACTTCGCTGCAGCGGGAACCATGGGACCGGCTCACCTGACCTTCCGGGATGTGCAGCACATCAATGAAGACATCATGAGCTACGCCACCGCCGACCCGCAGGCCCGGGTGTTGCTCGACGCACTGGAAATCCGCGATCTCGGCCCCGCGCTGGTGCCCACGACCACGTGCACCGCCTTCGATGAGGCAAGCGATTGCGGCCCCGAAGGGCTGTGCGCCCTCGGCCGTTGCGTGGACGGAGCGATCGTCGCAGGCCCGATGCCCCAGACCGCATCGCTTCGCAACGACTACCTCACTCGGCGGCTCAACGAGTTCAAGATGTACCAAGGGGGACGGACGCCGCAGGACAACATGCCCAAGTTCGAGGCGATCGTGGACGAGCTGCGGGACAACGCCACCGCCGCGACGTTCTGGCCCGAAATCCAGCGGGGCAGCGAGGAGCTCTGGGACGGCCACACCAGCCCCCCGACGCTGGGCTATGGCCCTCGCGAGGCGACCAATCTCGGGATCTGCGTGCATCTCGGTGAGGCGGATCTGCTGCCTGGCGGCGGACCGGCGCCGATGTTCTTCGAAGCCACCAGCACCAACCCAGTGGCCGCGGCGTTGCAGGACGGTGACGTGCTCGTGGCCATCGACGGCCAGCCTCCGTTCCAATGGGCAGACCGGGTCCACCGACTCATTCGGTACAACGGCGATCCTGGCGGCTACCAGATGATGGCAGCCGCTGCCCTGGTCAAGGCGGCAACGCAGACCGGCGCCACCCTCACGTTCCATCGCTGTCCCTACGGCGGCTCGGGACCGCCCACCGCGTGCAACCCCAACGAGGTGGTGATCGTCACACTCGATCTCGCCGAGCTGCTCGGCGATCCGGTGTGGTTGGGCACCTTGCCCCCTTGGGCCGCCGATGACGAGGAATGCGACTTCCGGTTTCGCCGAGCGACCAACGATGAGGACGTCAGGGAATACGAATACGCCGGCTTCGCTGACGAGGGCTCGGTCCGCACGCTCATCATCAATGGCGTGCCTTACTACTATACCGCCGAGGCGTGGTGGCAGACGGTCCAAAACGCCCTCGGGACGCCGCCCACCCACTTCATTCTCGACCAGCGCAAGGGGCGCGGCGGCGTCATCAATGCCGTGGATTTCTTGATGGGGCTGCTGGGCAAGCCGCAGGACTTCAGCCACATGCGGATCGTGCCTTGGCTGGATCGGGAGCTCGATCAAACCCTCTGGACGGCCTTCCTCACCTGCTCCTCACCCTGGTACGTCCCCGATGAATGCGGGGGGTACATGCAGTGGGTGTTCGGCCAAGAGGCCAACGTAGAGGTCGACCTCTGGGTGGCTGGCGACATCCCGGTGGCGGTGCTCAACAGCTTCGACGTGTCAGGAAACGACTTCACGAGCAAGCTCGCAACCTACCGCAGCGGCCCCACCCGGATCTTCGCCCCAGCGCCGACCTACGGAGCCTTCGGGCCCATCAACCGCTTACCCATCCATCTCGACGAGCCCTCTGGCGGGAGCGTTCAGGTCTTCGACACCATCTTCATGCAAGCCTCCCAAGACCCGCTTGGCGACTTCGAAACCTCCAAGGGCGTGCCACCGGATCAAGTCGTGATGCAGCGCCAGAGCGACGCCGTTCAAGGCATCGACACCCTGATCGAAGCAGCGAAGCAATGGCTGGCAACCCAGTGAGGCCCGGGATGAAGACGAAACGCGACCGCTCTCTTTCGCTCCTGCGCACCAGCGCGCCGTGGCTCAGCTGCGCCGCTTTGCTGGCGATGACCAGCTGCAGCACCGACGAGCAGCTCAACCCGGTGCCCTTGACGACCACGTCCACGAGTGACCCCGACGGGGGC
>JAUVCD010001112.1 GCA_030590865.1 Myxococcales bacterium
TCGCAAGCTGGTGGCGGCGATGCGCGCGCGACCGATCCCTGGCGTGGTGCCCATCGGCGCGGTGGTGCCCACCGAGGGCGCCTATGTGACCCGCCAAAGCACCGCCGGGACGATGGCCGACGTGCCGGTCCTGGAATGGGACATCGCCAACACGGTCAAGTTCATTCGCCTGTTGTGCCGGGCCGTCGACAAAGTGCATGGCGCCGGTCTCACCCACGGTTGCTTGTGGCCTGGCAATGTCCTGCTCGACGACGATCTCAGCCCGCGGCTGAGCGACGTGGGCATGCTCGTCATCGACGACTCCTATGAGGGGTCGAGCGACATGCAGCACGACTACTCGGCCTATGCGGCCCGGGAAGTGCGTATCGGCCATCCTGCGACGGCCCGCGCCGACGTGTTTTCCATCGGACGGCTCATCTACTTCCTGCTCCACGGTGCGGCTCCGGACGAAGCGGATGAAGAGCTTCCCGTACTGACCAGCCTGGAGGACGCTCCGGCCGGCCTGGTCCGGATCGTGCGGCGCTGCACGACCCGTGATCCTGAGCGGCGCTATCCGTCGGTTGACGCCGTGCTCGACGACCTGGAGCGCTACGATCAGCCGGCGCTAGTTGGGCGGAGCCACCCCCACGGTCGTGAGGTCTTGACTGACGACGGGGAGGACTCTGAACTGGAAGGGGAGTCGGCGGTCTCCGAATCGGTGCGCCCCTCTCACCTGCCTGGCGACCGAAAGCAAGAGTCATCGTCGCAACGGCCCGGGCGGTCGGCGCGGCCACCCGACTCGACGAGGAACGGCTCATCGCCTGCTCGGGGCACGCCGACGCCTAAGCCGGAGCCGAAGGCGATATTTGCTACCTACGCCGGACCAGACGTCGCGGTGGAGGAGGACCTGTTGACCCCGCGACAGGCACAGGTGGCGGCTGCGATTGGGGCGGCGGCACTGGCAGGCGCCGTGGGCTACGCTTTTTTCCGCGGCCAGGCCCCCACCGTAGTGCTCGGCGTGACGGTGCTGGGGGCGATCATGGTGAGCTTGGTGGTGCCCGTCTTGGGTGGAGCGCCGCTGCTCACGCGAGTCATTGCGGCGCTGGTCTTGGGGACCGCAGCGTGGATGCTCGATCCGGCGACGGTGGTGGCCGAGCTCGGGCGGACGGCCCAATACACCAAGGGCTCGGCCCAACAGCGCGGCGCTCGGGTCAAACAGCTGCGGGACCGAGGAGTCAAAGACTTCACGCGCCTCGATTTGAGCACCACCGATTTTCGAGGGTTCGACCTGAGTGGCGCTCACTTTGACAGGGGGCAGCTCGTCAGTGCCCGCTTCGAGGGGTGCACGCTCACTGGCGTGACCTTCTCTGACGCCGAGATTACCGGCTGCAACTTCTCGGATGCCGATCTGACGGGCATCTCGATCACCACGTCGATTGGGTGGCCTGACACAGTGTGCAATAGCGGTACGGTCATGCCGGAAGGGTGGACCTGTAGGGACGCCAAACCGGCGTCTCGGTCCAGCTTTGGGATAACTGGCGTTGAAGCGGATTGAGAGCCTCGTCTCAATCGGCCCCGATCCACCCCCGACCCTTGGCGGGTTGGCGGGCCAGCACTACATCCCTGGGCCATGACCCAGCCAGGAC
>JAUVCD010000864.1 GCA_030590865.1 Myxococcales bacterium
CGCTACGGCCGGCGCACTCGGGCTGGGTGGCATCGGCGATGGCAACGACGGCGGCGGCGCTGGCGGGGGCTATTATGGCGGCGGCGGGGGCGCCAACAATGGAGGCGGCGCCGGCGGGTCGTCCTACATCGCTGGCCTCACCAACGGCCAGACCCAATCCGGGCAGCGAAGCGGGAACGGCCAGATCACCATTTCCTGGTAGCCGTCAACCCGAGCTTGCCAGGCTGCCAGGCAGGTCGGCCGCGACAAGCCGACCGTTGGACCGCCTCAGTCCACGTCGATGAGCTCTTCTTTGCTGCCGTCGTCGTAACAGTCCCGATAGTCTTCCCGCTCGTGATCGCAGTCGTCCCCGTGGACGTACCAGTCATCGTCCTGGTCGCAGTCCGCCTCGTCCAGGACGCACTCGAGGTACTCGATGTACAGGTCGTCGCAGTCGTAGATCGCATAGTAGTCAATGCGACCCTCCCGACGGATCTCACACTCCTCGAGCTCCGTGTCATTGCAACGCTCACAATCGCAGTACTCGGCGCAATAGTCAGCGACGATTGCTGGCGTGCAGCCGACGACGCTCAGCGCCAATAGGCTTACCAGGCCCACCCAACCACTAGTCGATACAGTCACCGTAGTCCTCCTCTTCGTCTTCGCACCGGTCTTCGATTCGGAAGTGGTCGTTGTCGCAGTCGTTGTTGTTGAGCGCGCAATCGATGAGGTCGTCCCACTCTTGGTCGCAACCATGGAGACTCGCGACGTCTTCCTCGGTCTCGAGCCCCTGGATGCAAGCATCAATATCCTCCTGGTTGCCGTTCTCGCAGTCGTCGGCTTCCAGGCAGAGATCGCTGTAGGCCCCGTCGCAGCCGACCAAGGTCGCAAGCACCAGGGGCGCCAGCCGCACTAGCAGTTTGCTGAACATCCTGAGACGGTACGCGGTGTGGGCGACGTCATCAAGGCTGATTGCTATCACATTGTGATAGCCGCTTACGAGCGATGTTGAGACGGGCCACCACATCGTGGACGGCTGGTGACCCTCTGGGGCAGCCCGAGAGCACGTCGCTGCAACCCCGAGGACAGGCTTGCCGAGATCGGCCCGACTCGTTCGGGTCAGGAGCCCTGGAAGACTAGTGAGAACCTCACCGACCGACTGTTGCTCTGGGGAGGCAGCTGGATGCGCTGAAGAACATCGGTGACACAGGCTGAGATGTCCGGGCTCAGCTCGGGAGTGGCGATGATCCGCGGCGCTCGGAAGCTGCCATCGGTCGCAATTCTAGCTCGGACGGTGATGCGTACCCCTGCGTCGAGCAGCTCGCGGGGCAGGCACGCCATCAGCGGCGCACGCTTACGCCGAACAGCCGGCATCACCTCAGGGGGAGGAGCACCGGCGCTGACGACCGCCGCTTCGACCGTGGTCTCCTCGTGGATGTTCCCGTCCCCAGGCCCCGGCTCGACAGACCGCTTCTCCGTCGCGGCCTTCCGCTTGCCCGCGGTGGCCCGCGAACCCGAGCGACCTTTGCCTGCAGCGCGCTCTAACAGCGCATCCAAATCGCTTTCCCCGTCCTTCCCACCTCGGGTGCGATCGCCTTTGGTGGCGAGCCCGTCGACGATGACGGCGCCCGGACCACCACGGGTGAGCACGTCGGCAAGGAGCTCCCCATCGCCAGTGGTGTCGAACAAGCCCTGGAGCGGAGGGCCCTCGGATAGCTCGCTGGCGGCACGCCGGTGGGCAGCGATCTGTTCGGCGGCTCGAGCCACGAGCTTTGCCGGATCGGTTGGGCGCGCCGCGGCCCGATCGCCTGGCGAAGGCCTCGATGCCAGGTCGACTAGCTCGTCTCTTCGCCACTCGATCGCCCGGTCGAGATTGGCCAGGGCGATGGTGATGCTCAGCCTGTCGCTGAGCAAGGCCTCGACCTTGCCACCTAGATCACCGGGCTGGCTCACCTGCGTGGCGAGCTGCTGCTCCACCCGATGCAGCCGCTCTGCCAGCTGGCGACGGGCGGTGAGCAGCTGGTGGAGCTCCAAGTCCTCAACCGAGGGCATCCCTCGCTCCTGGGACGAGGCCGGCGGGGGCTCGGACAACACCCAGCGATGCACGCAGCCGGAAAGGGAAGCAGCGAGCATGATGGCGAAAGCGACTGAGGCGCCGTGTCCACCCATGACGACCATCGTGTATCACGGCGCCGAGAGCGCCTCACCCGTGGCGCCTGGGAGCAGGCCGGTGGCGTGACAAGAGAAGAAATGTGGCGAGAGAAAGTTACGGCAGTGAAACGGACGACTTCCGGTTGATACTGAACGAGCGTTCAGTATACTTGGGGGTAGGTAGTTACGATGGCCTCATTTCCCCTCAGCACGGTCGATCCTCTCGAAAAGCTCCGCACCGCACCTCAGGTGGGCCCACGGGCAAAGCCCCTTCCCTTGGGCATTCAGAGCCTCGATGCGGTGCTTCCTGACGCGGGGCTGCCCCGGGGCGGCGTGGTTGAGATTGGATCGCCTGCGGGCCTTGGAGGTGCCACACGCCTGGCCCTGGCAGCCTGTGTCTCTGCACAGCGGATTTCTGCGCACAAGAACATCGATGGCGAGTGTGCCTGGTGCGCCTGGATCGACTCGAGCAACACCTTGTACGCTCCTGGGGCAATCCAAGCTGGAATCGATCTCGAACGTTTGCTCGTGGTCCGCCCCGATCCCGAGGACGTCGCACGCATTGCCGTGAGAATCACGACCAGCGGCGTGTTCTCGGTGGTGGTGATCGATCGAAGCGGCGTTCCTGGCGCCGAGCTGGGCAATACCCGCGCACGTTGGACCATCGCCGTGCGTCGATTGGCGCTGGCCGCTGAGACAAACAACACCACCATTTTGCTTTTGAGCACCACCTCGGTGGCGCGCAAAGAGTCGCTCCCCACCGCCATGCGCCTCGAGCTGTCTCGACCTAGCTACGACCGGCTCAGCCTTCGAATCACCAAGGACCGTCGAGGGCGGTTGAGCGGACCGACCGCTATCGACAGTCGCGATCTATTCGGAGTGCGACAGGCGACAGCTGGGTCCTCAGTCACAGGGTCGTCAACTACAGAGCCCCCAAAAACCTTGCACCTTCTGCCGTGAAGCGCATTGCAGCCATCGTCCTGCCCGAGATTGCCTGCGAGCTGGTACGCACCCACGAACTGTTGACGAGTGGATCGCTGGGCAGTGATGCAGCGGGTAGGCCTTTTGCCGTTATCGTCGATGACGAGGTGACCGCAGACGAGGCCATCGACAGTAGCGCCATTCTCGATGCCGTCGATCCTGACGCTTGGCGCTACGGGGCGCGCCCCGGGCAGAGCACAAC
>JAUVCD010000340.1 GCA_030590865.1 Myxococcales bacterium
GGGGGCACCGCCCTGGACTGCACCTACCTGACCCAGGGCTGCAGCCTGGGGGTCTGTGATCCCAACAACGGGCAATGCACGACCCAGAACCTCAACAACGGCGACCCCTGCGACGATCTGAGCGCCTGTACGGTCAACGAGACGTGCCAGAACGGCACCTGCAGCAACGGCACCGCCGTGATCACCTGTGAGCAGAACGGCGACGGCTGCTGCCCCACCAACTGCACCGCCTCTAACGACATCGACTGCACCGTCCAGCCCACCTGCCTGGGCATCAAGACGTCGGTCCCCAATTCGCCAGACGGCATCTACATCATCGATCCTGACCTCTCGGGACCGATCCCCCAGACCAGCGTCTATTGCGACATGACCGCCGATCAAGGTGGCTGGACGCTCATCGCCCGGTTCTCCAACGCCGACGCCGACACCTGGATGCTCGACTCGGGGCTGTGGTGGTACGACGAGGTCACCGAACAGGGGGCCCCGACCTCTCGCACCCCCAACGCCGATGCGCTCTCCAGGGCGTTTTGGACCGTCCCGGCCACCGAGCTCAAGATCTCCCGGACCGACAACGGCACCGACGGCCACTTGTTGATGACCACCGGCAACTGTCTCGGCGGCCAGACCTTCCGGGCCTATGTCACCAGCTGGGGCGACTTCCGCAACGGCGCGATCTGGGGGAGCCAGTCAGTCGCCTCCACCTGCCCCGGCACGCTGGGCAACAACTGGAGTGGAACACTGGGCTTCGGCTACGCCACCTGCAGCAAGCAGATCGGCGCGCCCAACAGCGTCAGCTTCTGGGCCGATGTCGGGAGCGGTGATGGCGCGGTGATGATGATCGGCGGCGGCGGCGACTACAGCAACAGCTGTACCGGCACGAACTCGACCTACCGGGCCGATCACGGCATCGGCTTGACTGAAGCGAACGCAGCCTCCTTCACCTGGACCGCGGCCAACGAAGGCGACTTCGGCGACAATGCCGACACGGCTGATACCGCCGATCCGGGCTACGCGCTGAACCTCTTCGTGCGCTAGTCGATGACCCACTGCGCGGCCTGGGCCGCCGGTCCTGAGAACCCAGACCGATCGTGGCCTCAAAAGCTGACAACATTCCGACCGACGCGCCATTGGTGCGACTACGGGAGCAAGTCCGCGAGACCTATTCGCACGCCGCCAGCGCGCCGACCGAGCGCCACCCCTTCCCAGTCGGCCGGGTGCTGGCCGAGGCCGTGGGCTACCCGGCAATTCTGCTTGACCGGCTGCCGCCGGAGGCCATCGACGCCTTCGCCGGCGTGAGCGCGGTGGCGCTAACGGCTGACATCTCCGAAGGCGACACGGTGCTCGATCTCGGTTGCGGGGCAGGGCTCGACACGCTGATCGCGGCAGACCAGACGGGGCCGCAAGGAAGAGTCATCGGCGTGGACTTCAGCGACACGATGCTGCAGCGCGCCAGCGCGGCCGCGAGCCAAGCGGGGTTCGGTCAGATCGAGCTGCGGCAGGCTCCGGCCGAATCGCTACCGCTGGCCACCGCTTCGGTAGACGTGGCCCTGGTCAACGGCATCTTCAACCTCAACCCGGCACGAGACGCCATCTTCGCCGAGCTCGCCCGGGTGGTGCGGCCCGGCGGGACCGCATGGATTGCCGAGCTGGTGCTGACCGGCCCCCTATCCGAGCAAACCGCCCGGGACGAGAACAACTGGTTTGCCTGAATTGGCGGCGCCAAGGAGGGCGGCGCCTTCCTCGACGAGCTCACTGCGGCAGGCTTCAGCGAAGCGGTGCTGATCCGGACGGTGGACAACCTGCGAGCGAAAAGCAAGCGGGTGCTGGCCGCCGAGGTGAGAGCCCGACGGTGAAGCGCCCAGTCGCCGGACCAGCAACCAACGACAGCGGACCCAGCCACTGCCGGCGCCCACGGACGTGATAGGCTGGTCCGCCAAGTGAACGACCTCGTCATCCTGAGGCGGTACGGCAACACGGTCGAAGCGCATATCGCCGGCGGACTGCTCGAGGCTGCCGGCATCCACGCCGTAGTGATCGAGGCAGCCGGATTCGACCCAACGCTCAATGAGTCTTTGGCGACGGTGCTCCGGGTGCACGAGGCGGATGTGGCCGAAGCCACCGCGGTGCTGAATGCCTCCGAGCCGTCGGACACCGACCCTCAGCCCGGCGGCGACGATGTCGTGCGCTGTCCCCGCTGCGAGCTGGAGTATTGCTACTTTGGCAGGCCACGGGGCGTCTCCTCGGTCCCCGGCGCGGCGCTCTGGTTCGCACTAGCGTCGCTGGTCGGCACGACCAAGCGCTGGCGCTGTACCAAATGTGGACACGTTTGGGACGATCCTGAGCAGGGCCCAACGATCCCCAGCCAGTTCGCCGCCGACGATCCACGGCCGGTGTTCTACTTGAAGCGCGCCCGGCCGGGCCTGGGCGTGTTTTGGGGTGCTGCGTTCGGCTTGGGGCTGTTCATCTTGCTCGGATCACCGCCTTACAGCGTGCTCCTCATTCCCACCGTTGCAATGGTCGGATGGCTCATCGGTCGATCGTACAAATATGGGGTTTGTTCCGAGCCCCAATGCCGCGCCCGGCTGCGGACAAGGGACCAGCGCTGCCCGCAATGCGACAAGACGGTGGCCGGCACCATCAGCACCGCACGAGAACACTACACAGCGGTCGCAGAGGTGAGACGAGAGTTCACCGCCTTGCGTGAGCGAGAGGAGAAGCACCTCCAGCAAGGAGTCCCAGCGCCACCTCATCCCCGGTCGTGACGAGCGTGGTAGGCTTCCACGCCCCCCACAGGTCGCAACCGGAGCGGGACGATGGCCACCAGGAAACTGCAGCGCGCTCACTCGGCAGACATTCACGCCCTGCATGCCTTGCTGAAGGAACGAGTCAAGGAGCTGCAGTGTCTCTATGGGGTGTCCGAGCTCATCGAGCGACCAGGCGTCAGCCTCGAAGAGGTGCTGCGCGGCACGGTCGAGCTCGTGCCGCCGGCGATGCAATATCCGGCCATCGCCTCGGCCCGGCTCTTGCTCGAGGACACCGCCTACGAGACCGAGCGATTCGAGGAGACGCCATGGCGATGCGTCGCGGGCATCTCGGTAGACGGTGAGCCCAGCGCCACCCTGGAGATCTGCTACCTCGAAGACCCTGGGAGCGGAGGGGCCGACCCTTTCCTGTCTGAGGAGCGCGCCTTGGTCGACGTTCTCGCTGAACGTATCGGCACCATCATCGAACGCTTTCGAGCCCAGCATGCGCTGCGCAAGAGCGAGGAGGGGTTTCGCCAACTGGTGATGGGCGCCTTCTTCGGCATGTCCATCGTTCGCAACGACCAGGTGGTCTTCCGCAACCCGGAACAGGAACGGCTTTTCGGAGCCATGATCGATCCCGCCGTCCCCCTCGCGCTGTCCAGCATCCATTCGGAAGATCAGGATCGCGTCCTCGCTTGCTACGAGAAGATTGCGTCCCGTGATGCCCAATGCGCCGACGTCACATTTCGTTTCCACCCACCGGATCAGGTTACGGCGCGCACCGAGTTGCGCTGGGGGTTCTGTCGTATCAGCGCTGGCCGATATCGCGGCGACGACGTCGTCATCATCAGCGTCATGGACATCACCCGGCTCAAAGAGCTGGAGCAGCTCGTCTTGATTCAAGACAAGATGACCTCGCTGGGACGGGTCGCTGCCGGCATGGCCCACGAGATTCGTAACCCCCTGTCGGGCATCAACATCTCCCTCGCGACCCTCGAACGACTCTTTCGTGGCGGAGCGGACACGGCGGAACACCGCGAGATCATCGGCAGCGTACAGGCCGCCTCCAAAAAGATCGAAGGCGTGGTCAGGCGGGTCATGGATTTCGCCAAACCTCATGAGCCCAACCTGAGATTGGTGGCGATCAACAAGCTGGTCGATGACACCACCAAGCTCTGCGCCGTATCGCTGCGCAAGCACGGCGTGTCGCTCGACGTCAGCCTCGCGCCCGACGTGCCGCTTTGCCAGTGCGACGAGCCGCTCATCGTGCAGGCGCTCGTCAACCTCGTCACTAACGCAGCCGAGGCGTTTTCCGAGACTCAAAAGGAGCGCCACATCCGCATCTCCACCGGGTGCGTCGGAGACCGCGCCTACGTCGAGATCGAAGACTCTGGCCCGGGGATCCACACCGATCTGCAAGAACGAGTCTTCGAGCCCTTCTACACCACCAAGAGCATTGGTACCGGCATCGGTTTGAGCATCTGTCGCCGAATCATCGAGGACCACCGCGGAACCTTGGCCATCCAGACGACCGAGCTGGGGGGCGCATCATTCCGGATCGAGTTGCCAGGAGGGACCACGGCGTGACCCAAGCGCTGACCTACAGCATCCACGTGGTGGACGACGAGCAGACCATCCGTGACAGCCTGGCCCGGGCCCTGGCACCGGCGTACCAGGTGGACACCTCCGCCACCGGCGAGGAGGCACTGCAGGTGTGCCTGGCCAGCCCACCGGACCTGATGCTGCTGGACATCGGTCTTCCAGGGATCGACGGCCTCGAAGTGCTGCGTCGTTGCAAAGAAAAGCACCACGACATCTTGGTGGTGATGATCACGGCCTACGAAGACATTCAGACCGTCATCGAAGCCATGAAGCTCGGTGCCCACGACTACGTCGTCAAACCGCTCAACCTGGACAGCCTGGAGGTCACCATTGGCAACGCCCTGGAGACGATTCGTCTGCGCAAGGAGGTGCAGACGCTTCAGGCACGGCTTCTCCGTGAGCATGTCCCCTGCATCATCGGCGAGAGCGACGCCATCCAAGACCTCATGGACTACCTCGCGCTGGTGGCCCGGAGCCCGGACACACCGATCTTGATCCTCGGGCCGACGGGAACAGGCAAGGAGCTCGTGGCCAGCGCCATCCATTACCGGAGCCCGATGTGTAAGGGGCCCATCATTGCGATCAACTGCGCATCGCTGCCCGAGCCCCTCGTGGAGAGCGAGCTGTTCGGCTACGCGCCGGGCGCGTTCAGCGGGGCGCAGACACGGGGCAAGGCGGGCCTGATCGAACAGGCCGCGGGTGGCACGCTGTTCCTCGACGAGGTCGGCGACCTGAGTCAGCAGGCGCAAGCCAAGCTGCTGCGTTTCTTGGAGCAAGGGGAGTTCTTCCGGGTCGGCGGCACCGAATGCACTCGCGTGCAGACGCGGATCGTCTCGGCCACAAACCGCAATCTCGAGGAGCTGACCGCGAGTGGCCAATTCCGACAAGACCTCTACTATCGCCTCGCGGTCGTGACGATCGATGTGCCGTCGCTCAACGAGCGACCTGGCGACATCGTGCCCCTCGCGAAACACTTCCTCGTCCACTATCGCGACAAGTTCGCCAAGGAGATCCGCGGGCTTTCGCCGGCAGCGGAAGCGCGGCTCTGCGCCCACTCTTGGGTGGGCAATGTCCGGGAGCTCAAGAACACCATCGAGCGAGCGGCTTTGGTGTGCCGGGGCCTCGAGATCGAGAGCGAAGACCTGGGCCTCGGCCCACCGGCCGAGGGGGAGCCAATGCCGCCGCTGACTGCCGCCGGCGTTGACCTCCGATTGCTGACCGATGCGCTCGAGCGTCGCTACATCAACGAAGCACTCCGGCTGAGCCAGGGCAATGAAAGCCAGGCCGCGCGGCTCTTGGGCATGAATCACAGCACCTTTCGCTATCGGAAGAAGAAGGTCTGTAACGACGACCCGCCCCAGTGACCGCCGAGGCTGCCGACCGCCTGCAGTTTCTTGCGGAGCTCACGTCAATTCTGACTAGCACGCCAAACCCTTGATTCCACGTGGGTTTGTCGCGCTCCCTGGGGCAGCGGAGCGCTTCCGACTGGTCGATCTTCGCCAGGCGGCGGCCTGCTCCGCTGCCCAGGGCGACGAGATCTCTCGCGGTTCCTCTAGGAAAACCGCCGCATTTCGCGGTCCTGCGGGCTAGCGCCGCCATCCTCACGACTTGGCACGGCGCTAGCTAACAGAGGGAGGAACAACAGCCAAGGAGGGCATCATGGGATCGACTGCCAAGAAGAAGAGCTCTCAGCCCGACCGCGAATCGCGACCACGTCCGCGGTCTGAAACAGACGAGCATTCCACCGAGCGGGAGGTCGTACCGGAGGCGCCACCACCGCCGGCGCACCGGGTGACAGCCCCCATTCAACCGATGGCCAGAACCGCCATGATGCAAGAATGGAAGATGCTGTACCGGCCGGGAGGCCCCTGTGGCCCGGTGACGGTCGTCGGGCCCGCGGCTCCCCACGCTAGAGCAGCCAGGTCACCGTCGTTCGCCCAGCCCGAAGCCACTCCGTCGACAGGGCGGCGCAGTGTCTATCAGAACGTCATCACTCAGTTCGCCAAGGCGTCCGAGCTAATGAACCTCGATCCCGACGTTCGCGCAATTCTGGGAGCCACCAACAACGAGATCGTCGTCAATTTTCCGGTGCGCATGGATGCCGGGAACGTCGAGATCTTCACCGGCTACCGAGTCCAGCACAACAACGTCCTGGGACCGTACAAGGGAGGCCTTCGCTACCACCTCGGCGTCGATCTCGACGAGGTGCGAGCGCTTGCGACGTGGATGACTTGGAAGTCCGCGGTAACCCACATCCCCTTCGGCGGCGCCAAGGGCGGCATCCGCATCGACCCGGCGCGCTACTCGAGATCCGAGCTAGAGCGCATCACGCGGCGCTTCACCTTTGCCCTCGGAAACAACATCGGGCCCGAGTACGACATCCCGGCACCGGACGTGAACACCAACGCCACCATCATGGCTTGGATGCTGGACACCTACCTCTCCACGGTGCCACCGCTGGACAGACAACGGTGCACCCACGTCGTTACCGGTAAGCCCGTCGACTCGGGCGGGTGCCTTGGGCGAGACGCTGCGACCGGGCGCGGTGTCGTGATCGCCATCGAGCAGTGGGCGACGGATCGAAACGTCGACTTGGCCGGTACGACCTTCATGGTCCAAGGCTTCGGCAATGTCGGCTCCTGGGCGGCCCGGCTGATGAAGGCCCACGGCGCCAGACTGGTGGCGGTGCAGGACGTCTCCGGCGAGATCGCCAACGCTGACGGCATCGATCCGGACGAGCTGCTGCACTTTGCGCGAGCCAATGGCGGGGGTGTCGCCGGCTATCCCAAAGCCAGGGCAATCGATGTCGAGCAATTCTACCGCACGCCAGCTGACATCTTCATCCCCGCCGCGCTAGAGAATCAGATCACCGCCGAGACCGCACCATTACTCAAAGTTCGGCTCGTCGCCGAAGGCGCGAATGGCCCCACCGATCCTGACGGTGACGCTTGCTTGCAACGAGCCGGGGTCGACTTGCTCCCTGACATCATGTGCAACGCCGGCGGCGTGGTCGTCAGCTACCTCGAGTGGCTGCAGAACAAGCGCAGCGAATTCTGGGAAGAAGAAGAGGTCGTGACCAAGTTGCGCTGCAAGATCACCAATGCCTACCGCTGGGTCAGGAATACGGCTGAACAGTACGGTACCGATTGGCGCACCGCGGCCTATATCGTCGCGCTGTCACGTCTCGAGCTGGTGTACAAGGAACGGGGCATCTTCCCGTAACAGCGAGCCGTCGGGTGATCCGAGGGGGCGGCGCATTGAGCCGCCCCCTGAGCAGCGACGGCGGTACGCCGAGATGGGCGGCGGGGCAGAGCTTCCGCGTGCGGTCAGCGGTGCAGGCTCGCGGACTCGCTACGGGTCGGGCTCACAGTCGTCGAACATCGGGTCCGTCTCAGGTGGGCACAAGCGCTGAGCCTCGATGGCCGGCATCACCGTGCCGATCTGCGCCGGGTCGGCCTCGATGCCCACGCCGAATGACAAGGCATCGCAGGGCGCGGTTGGGCCGGTCAGCTCGGAGGTGATGTCCGGGTATTGGCACAAGGCGCTCTTGAGTAGCGGATAGACCGACGAGTCGGTGCAGATCGGCTCTTGCTGGTTGGTAATGGATCCGATGAACTTGAAAAACTCGGCCAGGGTCCAGCGACCGACGACGAGCCCCTCGCGCAAAGTCCATTGCGCGCTCTGCTGCTCGAGGCGTCCAGTGATGAAACCGGCTTTCAGCTTCACCAATAGGGGGTCGTCCCCGCTGGAGAACTCCAGAGCAACCTCGGGCAAGCTGGCGACGAGCACCCAGTTGCTGACGTAGGCGCTTGCATCGAGATAGCGAGCGTTGTCCAGATCATGCCCATTGAGACCACAGCTGACGCTCTGTCCTCCGGCTCCACCCGCGCCGCCGGCCCCCGCCGCGCCGCCCGCACCCCCCTGCGCGACGTTGAGCGAAGCCGCATTGATCGCCCACAGGTCGGCTCCGTCCCACGCCGGCTCTGTATCCGGCGGATTGCAGGGATCGTCGTCTGTGCCCCCAGAGGGATGCATTGACACGGTCACCTGATCGTCGTTGGGCTGGCCATTGTAATCGCGCACGCGCAACAGAAAGGAGTCCTGGCCGTTTTCAGCGCGCTCGGTGTAGTAAACGCTGGTGAAGTCCTTGTCGACGGCACCGAGGTCGTGGAACAGCTGGGCAATGGCGTTGTCGCGACCGCTCGGGCCGTCGCAGTGATCGCCACCGGCCCAGTCGGGCTCGACGCAACTGAAGTCCTCGCCCTGGCAACTGCAGCGGCCGTCCAGGTCGTAGCCCACCGCGGGGCCTTGAGACAGGTCGACCTCGCCAAAGGACATGGTGCGCACGGCAACCACGAAGCTCACGTCATCAGCCCCTGGATCGGAGCTCGCCGGCGGGCCTGGCCAGCTCGCGTGGTTACACCCCAGACCCGCACCGCCAGCGCCTCCAGTCCCCCCATGGCCTCCCGAAGACGTCGTCGTGGCGCCACCACCGGTAGCCCCGTCGACGTCGAAGCCTTCCACAAAGCAGGCCCCCGCGATGGCGATCACGAGCGTGCCGGCCATGACCCAGGCATGGAGTACAGGGGACGTCATCATTCCTCGGGTGATCATCGCACAGCTTCACGCAGCCGTGGGCTACTTCGATAGCCACAGCACGACACCGAGCGAGCCCTGGCCAAGCTGCCCAGCCGCTGAGGCGGCCGCCAGGTGGTAGCATGACTGAGGCCGTCCAGAGGCGGGCGCAGAAGCAGGGCCATGAGAGATCAACGACGACCACAGCACCGCAGCGCTCTGACGCTCGTCGCCTGCCTCGCCGCGGCAGGCTGTGGGGGCGAGCGGGAGGATGACTGGCGGTGGTCAGACCCGATCCTCGGTGTTCCCAAGCCCCTGCCGCTCGGTGACACGACGACCGCAAGCAGGTCTCAGCTGCGAGCCGCGCAGATCGCAGCCGTGCAGCGAGACGCCGGCCAGAGGTTCAACTTCGAGGTGGACGCCGCAAGCGGTGCGGCGAGCGCTCGCAATGCGGCGCAGGGCCTTCAGGTCGAGCTGGCGATGGGCGCAGTGCGTCTGCAGCTTGGCCACACCGGGATCGACAACTCACTGGAGCTACAGTGGACGGCCATCGGCCGGACCGACGGGCTAGCACCAGTGGCGCCACCTGACGACAGCACCTCCGTAACCGCCAACCGCGCCAGCTGGCACCGCACCGATGGCAGTGAGGAATGGTACCTCAACGGCCCGCTCGGGCTCGAGCAAGGCTTCGTGCTCGCGACACCGCCGCCTGGACACGGAGACGAGCTGGTCATCGAGATCACCGTCAGCGGCATGGTGGTGCCTCAGCTCGAGGAGGGAGGCGACTCCATCGCGCTGCAGGAGCCTAGCGGTGCACCGCTGGCCCACTATGGCGAGCTCTACGCTCACGATGCCCTGGGAGCCGAGCTTCCGTCACACATGGAGGTCAAAGCTGCCGCCATCTGGCTCGTCATCGACGATGCCGCTGGACACTATCCGCTGACCATCGACCCTCTCGTCTGGATTGAACAGCAGAAGCTATTCGCTAGCGACGCCGCCGGGAATGAGCACTTTGGCGAGGCGCTGTCGGCCAACGAAGACTCGGTGCT
>JAUVCD010000818.1 GCA_030590865.1 Myxococcales bacterium
CAGGCCGGGGCTTTGCGGCTGCTGCGCGTTGGCTGGCGTCCTGTGGCTTGATTGAGGGCAGTGTTGGGTGCGTGTTGGGGAAGAACATTTGTTTGCGTATGAGGTGGTTTGCAGGCGTGACGATATCCCACCGCCGCTGCATCGTCTGTTCTTCATCGGAACGTTCTCTATCTCTGTGATCTCTCTTACGTGTCATCGAGCAGGACCAAATTTGATGCCGTCTCGTGTCACCACCGCCCTCCGAGGGATCCACTTCCACCGGCATCACCGGGATCCACTGATCCACCCGGTGGTGGCTGAACGGATCTCCGCCCGCGCCGACCACGCCGAAACCGGCGCTGGGCTTCTCCGCTCGTTTGGCGGCGGAGGCGGGATTCGAGTGACCTCCCCGTTGAGGGCCGGATGGTCTCAGATTTTCGCCGTTCGCCCTCCGCGATTTCCGTAGCCCTTGCCGTTGAGCACGAAATGCTCCGAGCGCTCCGTCAATCGCTCCGCTATCACCTGGGCGTTGAGGGCGTCCGGGAACACTTTCGTCCAATCCTTGAAAGCGCGATTCGTCGTGATCATCGTCGAGCGCCGATAGTCGTAGCGCTCGGAGATGACCTGAAAGGCGAGCTTGGCCTGCGTTGGATCCATGTCGAGCACGGCGAAGTCGTCGATCATCAAGAGCTCGGCCTTGACGTATCGGCGTGCAGCCTTGTCGAACAGGCCGTGGATTTCGGCGCCCTGCAGCTCATTGAGCATCCTCGGAGCAGAAATCACGACGACACGCTTGCGGGCCTGACAGGCGGCGTAGGCCAAAGCGCGTGCCAGGTAGGTCTTGCCCGTTCCGGGCTTGCCGAGAAAGAGGGGATTGATCCCCTTGTCGAGGAACGCCATGTCGTGAAGCGCCAGATAGCGAGCGCGGAGCTTCTTGCGCGCGGGATCGTAATCGAAATCGAAGCCGTCGACGGTGTTGATCTCGGGGAATTTGGCGGCGGAGATCCGGCGCTCCACGGAGCGCTTCACCCGGCTGCTGACCTCTTCATCCGCGAGTCGGTGGAGCGCATCGAGAACGCTGAGATTCTCTTTTGCGGCGGTAGCCAAAATGTCCGGCAAGACGCCAGCCATGCCAGGCAACCGCAACCATGTGAGCTTCCCGAGCAAGAGCGCGAGCTTGTCTTCTGTCTTCATGAGTCTTTGTCCTGGCTGTCGGGCGGCTCGCCGGGGTCGAGGGTTTTCTGAGACGGGACGAGGTCGTCGTAGACGGAGAGGTCCGGCTCATCGAAGCTGAGGTTGTCGAGCTCGGGTTTACCGAGCCGCACGAGGGGCGCAATCGGTCTGAGCTTGCGTTTGTGGCGCATGACGTACTCGACGTATTCGGAGCCGACGTGTCCCGTCTGCATGACCTCCGAGACCGCCGATGCCGTGTGCTTCTCGCCGAACAGCTCACAGAGAAAGGTCAGCCTGACCGTCTCGCGTTGCAGTGACCTTCCCGTGGCGCGCAGTACTTTGAAGTACTCGGCGCCAATCTCGCCCAAGCCGACGAGTCCGGGCGGCAGGGCCGTGGCCGCCCTGGGCTTGAGCTCCACGGCTCGTTGCCTGTGGGAAGGGTCCTCGATGTCTTGGTGGACATCCCAACACCTCGGATGCCACGCCACCTGCTTGGGCCCGAGGTACATCGACACCGCCTGGTCGTTGGCGCGGATGACGATGCTCTGCCCCATCAACCGCGGCGATACCGAGTAGGTGTTGCGATCGAAACGGACGCGAAACTGCTTGGTCACCGTGGCTGTCTCGATGTCGTCGGTTTCAAATGGAGTGTCGGGCAGCGGCTTGAGAAGGTTTTTCTCCTCGTGTTCGAAGACCAAAGCCGGCACCTTGCCGGTGACTGCGTGGATGCGCTGGTTGGCAAAGTCATCGCGCCATTCGGCGGCTTGGCGGTTGAGGTCGAGGAGGCTGCTGAACCGGCGGCCGGGCCAAAACCGCCCGCGAATGAAACCGATGGGGCGCTCTACGCGTCCCTTTTCGTGGCCGCTGCGAGGGTTGCAGGCACGCACCGCAAAACCGCGAGAGCGCGCGAAGGCGAGGAATTTCGAGTTGAAGGTGGCATGGGCACCAGCACCGGCGCTCACCACCGTACGCATGTTGTCGAAGACGTCGATGTAGGTCGTCCCGCCAAACATCTGGAGACCGCGCTCGAAGGCTCGGACGAACGTGCCGAATGCTTGGCTCAGGGTGAACTCGAGGTAGAGGTAGCGCGAGTAGCAAAGCGCCATGACGAGACCGCTGACGCGTCGGGGACAGCCGGGGATGGCAAAGCCGAAGTCACCCCAATCGACCTGCATCACCTCACCAGCAGAGAAGTCGAGGGTGAGAAAGGGCTTCTGGTGCGGACGCGGCCGGAGGCGCTGAAGGCGGTCTCGGACAATGGTGATACCGCCCTGATAGCCGAGGCGACGAAGGCGCTCGAGTACGGCGGGGGCCCTGAGCTCGGGCGTGTCATCGAGCCATTGGCGGATCTGTTTCTCGTAGGTGTCGACCATCGAAGTCCGGCGCCCTGGGGCGCGCAAGTCTCGGTTTGGGGCGCGGCCGAGCATGCGGCGAACGGTGTTGCGCGAGAGGCTCAGCCGTTTGGCGATCGCTCGGGCGCTGAGACCGTCGATGAGCGCGAGCTTGAGTACCTCGGCCATCAACTCCGATTGGCGATCCTGTTTCTCACCACGCGGCATCACTGTCTCCGCGTAGGTGACGATGGTCATCGAGGGTGAATCGCACCTGCAGGTGGCGCACGGGAACTTCGGCGGTGGCGTCGCCCCACAACTCGAACCACGCGACCGAACCGGCGTCCACAGACAATACAAGCTCGACTGGTGACCCGCTCCATTGCGACAGCAGAGCCAACAGCTGTTTGACCTCGCCCGCCGGCGGTGCTGTCGGCACTGATCCGCGCAGGTACACCTGTGTGCAGGAGGTGCCGTCCTGTGCCTGCTGAAGGCGAAGGTCGAAGAGGTGGTTTGTCATCGCAGATCTCCTGACGTGCAGCGGAGATCTGTGCCTGAGCGGTCAAGTTTTCGGAACTGTGATCCCCCACGCGCCGGCGGCGAGCTCGCCGCTCACGCTCAGCGTCCCGATGATCCGCACGACCCTCCGGTGATCGGCGATGCCGGCGCCGAGCACGACGACGGGTCTCACGGCGGGCTTGGCGCCTACAGGCAAGGCTGCAATATCGATGGCCGCGGTAACAGCTCGGGTGGATGCGAAAGGCGCCGGAGCAACGGGCGCAGGGTAGCTCCCAGATCTGCAGGGGTCCTCAGTGGGGCGAAAAACTGGACCCGGCAGCCCCACTGAGTCATTTTCATAGGACTGTAGTAGGTCCTCGGGGATGGCGGTGGTCAGACCGCCTCCCCAAATCACTCCCACCAGTCAAAGAATCCGATCGGACGGCAGCTCACGCCAATTCCTCGCCGATGGCGTCCTCAGATCCGGATCCCGGTGTTTCCGGTGGAGATGGATCTCGGGCGGGGCGGTGGTGACAGCCCTATCCCGACCAACCGGCCGGTGTCGCGACCGCGGACCTCGAGCCAATACCAGAGCGCTGTTTTGGTGGCGTCCTCGATAGGCCGCCACCCCCCGTGCAGGCGCATCCGCCCGGTGCTCGCGTCGTAGTCAT
>JAUVCD010001055.1 GCA_030590865.1 Myxococcales bacterium
AAAGGGGGTGACGATGCCCATCCCAGGCTGCCGCGCGTCCACCCAGCTCGTGATCCTGCTTGCCGCGATTGCCTTGGCGGTCGGTGGCTGCAGCAACACCCGACCGGCCCGGCTTCCGACCGACGATCGACCGCACCTCAAAGTGATGACCTACAACGTCAACTACGGGCTCAGCGGCGATCCGGCGACCCTCGATGCCATTGGCGAGCCCTGGGCGGACATCGTGCTGTTGCAAGAGACCACCGAGCAATGGGAGACCGCGATTGTCGGAGCCCTCGCTCAGCGCTACCCGCACATGGCGTTTCGTCACTGTTGCGGGGCTGGTGGGTTAGCGGTTTTGTCCCGCTATCCGCTGGTCGAGCAGGACTATTTGGAGGCGAGCGCAGGGTGGTTTCCAGCGTGGCGCTTGGTGGTCGACAGTCCCCTGGGCCGACTCCAGATCCTCAACGTTCACCTCAGACCGCCAGTCAGCGAGAGCGGCAGCGTGGTCAGCGGCTACTTCTCCACCCCGTCCATTCGGGAACAAGAGATTGTTGGTTTCCATGAGGCTCTCGATCCGAGCCTGCCCACCCTGGTGGTGGGAGACTTTAACGAGAATGCCGACGGTCGGGCCATCGTCTACTTGCAGGAGGCCGGATTCGCCACGGCGCTCGAGCAATTCGATGTGGCTCAACAGACTTGGCGTTGGAACACGAGCGTCGGCACAATCACCTCGCAGCTCGACCACATCGTCTACGATCAGCGCCTCGACCCGCTAGATGTTCGGGTGCTGCCGGTGGGGCGCTCCGACCACCTGCCGGTCGTGGGCATTTTCGAGCTCAAGGCGCCTGCGGGGGGCGCCGAGGCGGAGTCCGACCCGCGGAGCAGCTCGTCCCTCTAGCTCGGTCGCTGGGCCTGTTGGGGGCGCAAGGAGGCTGGCGGGCTTGGCGCCGCGAGCTATGCGCAGCAAGCTCTCGGCGTGGGTTTCCGACTGAGCTTCACCCTTCCTCGAGTCACCAGCATGATCTTCCGTGTCACTATTTTAGCGACCCATGGCCCCGCCTTGTGGCTCGCCATTGCCCTTCCGCTCGCTGTCATCGGTTGCTCTCGCAACGAACCAGACAAGACGCCGTCGTCCAGCGCTGTGTCCACGGCAACGGCGAGCGTCTCGGCGGTGAGCACCGGCAAGGCGAAGGCCCCGCGAGCTTGGACCTCTCAGCAAGTCGCCAAAGACATCAAGGGTCGGGCCAGCCTGGTGATCGCCAAGGACGGGACCCGGGCGATCAGCTTCACAGGTGACCAAGAGATCCGCGTGGTGATCGCCAAGCCTGACGCTCGTGGCCACGTCGGCCACTGGCCCAGCTCCGTCGAAGTGACGGCTAACGGCCGGGGTTCAGCGCTGGCGATCGACCCAACCCACCGAGCCCACGTAGCCTATTTCCAAGACGAATGCGCAGATCCCGGCTGCCCGGCGAAGCTGCAGTACTGGACCATGGCTGATGGTAAACCCGCCGGCGAGCCCGAGTTGGTCCAGGACCAGGCCGACCTGGGCGGCGAGCTTCGCATCGCGGTGGACGGCCAAGGTCGGGTTCATCTCGCCTACCTGGACCGCAAGACCCGGGACCTGAAATACGCGCTGCGCGATGCCCAGGGCTGGCGGGTGACCGTCGCCGCAGCTGGGGTCGACGAAAGCAAGCGCCGCACCTTGCCTACGGCCATGGCGCTCGACAGCGGTGGTCATCCCCACCTCGTCTACACTGGTCACGATGGCGCCGAGCGTCGCCAGGTCGGACCACTTCACTATCTGCGCCAGGTTGAGGGCCAATGGAAAACCGAGGCCGTTCCAGAGGTAACGCGAGCGTTTCGGGCTGCCCTGATCTTGACGGACGACCAGCCCCAAATCGTCTACTGCGCCGAGTGGAACCGGCCCCATGTCAAGCTGGCGACTCGCTCTGGTGCTGGCTGGACCCATGAGGTGATCGTCGATGGTAGCGATCACAGCGTCCCGCCCTGTCGCACCCACCTGATAGCCGCTCGCGGCCCAGCCGGTCCGCTGCACGTGGTCTATGG
>JAUVCD010000110.1 GCA_030590865.1 Myxococcales bacterium
GGTGGGACCGAGTCGGGAGCTGCGGCGACTACGATGGCGTCATAAGGTGCTCCGGGCAGGTAGCCACAGCTGCCGTCGGCGTGGGCTACTTGGACCGCCTGGTAGCCGAGTTGGTCGAGGTTGATTCGCGCTCGCTCGACCAGCTCGGCAATGATCTCGACGGTGACGACGGTGGCGGCCAGCTCGGCCAGCAGGGCTGCCTGGTAGCCACAGCCAGCCCCTACCTCGAGGACCCGCTCGCTGCCCTGTAGCTCCATGGCCTCGAGCATGGTGGCGATCATCAAAGGTTGGGAGATGGTCTGGTGGTGGCCGATCGGGAGCGGGCTGTCATCGTAGGACCGGGCTCGCAGGGGCTTGGGCACGAAGGGGTGGCGCGGCACCCGCCCCATGGCGGCCAAGACGCGCTCGTCGCGAATACCGCGCCCGCGAAGCTGGCGCCGAACCAGTTGCTCGCGCAGTGCGCGACTGTGGTCGTCGTCTTCCGGTGCCTGGTGCGATGACTCGTCGATTCCCACGGCAAGAGCCTTGCTCGGGTCGGCACGCTGCAGCTGACAGGACGCTCAGGCGCGCATCTTTTTGACGGCGAGCGCCACTGTCTTGCCGTCCACGGCCGCGCCTTCGGACTTGAGGTGCTTCATGGCGACCCCCGTTGCCGGCCCATCTGCGGCGGCTGCCTTGATGTCCTCTGTTACTGGGGCCAAGGCCGCGATGACCTGGCTCTCATCCAGCGTTTGCGGCAAGAGCGACTCGAGTATTACGACCTCTTCGGTCAAGGTCGCTGCTCGCGCCTCGTCTTCGGTGACTGCGATGGTCTCGCGGTTGCTTTTGACGAGCTTACGCAGGATCTTCTCGACCCCGTCGTCCTTCATTGTTTCGCCCGAGCGGGCCTGCTCGGTCTGGATCTCCCCCAGCGCCACGCTGAGGACCTCCTTCTCGACGACCTTCTTGGCCTTCATTGCGGCCATCATTCGCGCCTTGATTTCGTCGCTCAGCATTGTCGCTCGTGTCTAGTCATCCCGACGGGGCAACACAACTGTCGCTGGCCAGCGCTCACTGCACGCAGTTGGGCGTGACCGGGTCGCTCTCGTTGTTGTCGTCTCGGCACTCGTGGAAGGTGGGATTGTTCGGATCCACCACGATGCGAGCTTGGAAAGTATCGGAGGTAGAGGCCTGTCCCTGAGGTGCGACGAAGGCGATGACCTCGGTCTGCCCAGGCAGCAGGGGCTTGGACGTGTAGACCGTGCCGAGCAGCACCTCGGGATTGCCTAGGCGGTAGATGTCGACCTGGACGTTGGCCGGCAGGCCGGACAGGCCCATGTTGCGCACCTGGACGTCCATCGGCACCGGCTCGACGCATTGCACGGTGAGCACCACGGTGGCGTCCGGGGCGTCGAACAGGCCAGTGTCCTGCACGTTCTGGCGGAAGTTGTTGAGCCAACCGATCTGCCAGTTCTTCTTCTGGTTCTGCGGGATCTGCCCGTAGTAAGACCCCACATCGCAGGCACTGTCTCGAGGATCGCAGATGTTGCTCACGCTGTAGGCGTGCTGGTTCCACAAGGTGCGGGTGCCAACCCACGAGTTGGCCACGTCAGCCCACACCGTGATGCCCCGATGGGCTGAGGCGTTGGGAGGAATGGACCAGGCTGGGTAGCTGTCGTTGCCGGTGTGCTCTGCGCAGGTCCACTGGGTTGGGTTAGCGCCATTGGAGATCATGACGATCTCGGCGTGGCCGTCGCCGTCCACATCCGCCACGATGGATGCCTCGGTGGCGGTAAACGACTGGGTGTTGGCGGTGAACAGCACGTCGCCGTTTTGCCCGTCGTAGACCCACAAGAAGCACTCGTCGGCGTAGATGACCTCAGCTTGGCCATCAGCTTCGAAGTCGAAGACGCTCGAGCCGGTGACCGACGAGCTGTTGTCGTGGTTGGTCTGGGACCAGAGCGTGTCGATGGTGCTGTTCCCGTAGTTGGGCTTCATCATCGAGTAGAGGTTCTGCATGGCCACGCCGATCTCAGGGGCCAGATCGCCATTGAAGTCGGCCACCGTGGGTGGTCCGCCAGTGCCGGTGCCAGGGATGGCGACCGGGCCGAGCTCGATGGCACCGGTGAGCCCCTCGAGGATCCACATCTGGCCGGCTGCGACCATCACCACCTCAGGCGCCAGATCACCGTCGAAGTCGCCGGTGGCGGTGAAGCCGTCAGCGGCCGAGCTGGTCCAGAGCACGTTGCCGTCGTGGTGGTAGGCGGTGTTGCCGGCGAGCAACTCCAGGTCGCCGTCTCCGTCGAGATCCACAAAGTGGGTCACCCGCCGGCTGGCCGGACCGCCAGCGCCCGCGGTGCCTTGGAACAGCAGGCTCAGCGTTCCGCCGTCCATGGTGAAGACCGTATTGCCGTAGGCGATCTCGGGCCAGCCATCGAAGTCCATGTCCCCTAGGGCGACGCCTCCACCCCAGCCGAAGCTGGCGTTGGTGCTGCCGTTGACCAGCTCCTGGCTCACATGTTTGACCACGCCGGTGCCATCGATGATCACCACCTTGCCCTCGCCGCTGAGGGCCACGATGTCGATCGCCTCGTCTTGATCGACATCGCCGACCGCCACCGACAAGCCCGCGAAGCCCTGGCTACCTTGCTCGGGTGTGTTGAGCGACCAGATCTCCGCGCCACTGTCGCCGTCCAACATGCGCAGCGCGCCTTTGCGGCAGGCACCATTGGCTGCGACGGCGCTGCAGTAGGTCGTCAGCGAGTCGCCGGATACGAAGACCACGTTGGGCGGATCGCCTAGATCGACCTTGCCGTCACAGTTGGCGTCGAAAATGCGGGCCACCGTCGGCGTGGCCCAGACATCGGCTTTGTTGGCGAACTCGGTGGGTGGCGGGTCGTAGCCCCACTGCCACTTGATGCCGGCGTTGAGCTGCCCGACCGTCGGATGATACTCGCAAGGCTCGATGCAGCCGCCGCCGCCGGAGCCACCGCCACCTTCGCCACAGATCGGCGGCAGCGGCAGGCATTTCCCGTACTCGAGGGGTTGGGTGCAGTTGCCTCCCAGGCCACCGCCAGAGCCACCCTCGCCGAGGGCCGGCTCGCAGTAGTGGTCCTCCGGGCAGTCGGCCTCGCTGACACAGTCATCGCCAGGGGTGACACAGGTGTCGAAGAGACAAATCTCGCTGGTCGTGCAGCAGCCGTCGCCGCAGATCAAGTCGGCGGAGGGGCAACACGTGCCGTTGTGGCAGACGCCGCCGTTGCAGTCGTCGTCGGTGTCGCACTCCAGCTGGCCGCCGTCGAACAGCGAGCCCCCGAGACCGCTGCTGGCACCGGCTCCACCGGTCCCGGCTCCACCGGTCCCGGCGCCGCCGGTGCCGCCCTGCAGATCCGTCTCGCACCCACTGCATGCCGAAAGGACGTTTCCGAGTCCAACGACGACCACGGCGACCAGGATCGCCCATCGCGCACGCTTCATGACCAAGCTCCTTCTAGCGAACCTCGAGTGGCTGAGCGCAAAACGCCAGCCTAGGTGAATGCTATCACGGTCGAGAAGACTCGCACCTGCGACCTTCGAGCGCCGCGGCGGTTACCCCAGGGTGCTTCGGCCGAGGCCTCTATTCGCGGAAGTCTGCCGCCGATAGATCATGGCGGGTCAGCCAGCGATAGATGTGGCGACGGTCCTTCGCGTAGTAATCGGCGATCCGCTCGACATCGCCGCCGAACTTATCCAGCAGCCGGGCGAGCTCCTTCCGTGACGGAACGGCGTGCACGGTGATGGCTGAGGCTCGCAGCTCATCTTCGGTCTGTTGACGGGTGCGCCTGCGGATTTCTTTGGGCAAATGGGCGCTGCGCAGCGTGGTGACGTCGTCCTCCACGAGGGTGAGGCGGCGCATCACGGTCTGTAACTCCCGGACGTTCATGGGCCAGTCATAGAGCAACAGCTTCTCCAGACAGGTCGCAGACCAATCAAACTGGCGCGTCGGCGCTTCGATCTTCAGGAAGTGGCGAGCCAGCCGGGGGATGTCCGAGCGTCGGCTGCGCAGCGACGGCAGCTCGATGCAACAGTCGGCCAGCTTGTCATACAGCTCTCGCGAGAAAGCCCCTGCATCCACCGCCGCCTCCAGGTTGGCTCCTGAAGAGGCGATGATCCGGAGGTTGGCGGGCCGCGTCTTGCCGGTCCCCACTTGAGTGTATTCGCCACTTTCGAGGAGCTCGAGGACCACCTGTTGAACCTTGGGGTCGAGCAGATCGATCTCGTGCAACAGCAGCGACCCTCCCTCGGCCATCGGGACGAATCCTTCCGAGGCGGTGGCTAGCTCGTCGCACGACTCCACCCCACCAAAGAGCTTTGCCTCCGTCATCCGGGAATGGGTCGAGCCACAGTGGGCCACCACAAATCCACCGTCGCGGCCGCTTGCCTCGTGAAGGCGCTTGGCAGCCCGCTTCTTGCCGGTGCCTGTCTCGCCCACGAAGACCACCGGCGTGTCACCGGAGGCGACCGCGGCAATCTGGCTGAGGACGGCGCGGAATGTTCCGCAGCGTCCGATGAAGGGATCACGGGTGTCGTCGACCGCCTCCCGTTCGAGCTCGGTGGCGCCGTCGCTGGTCAGCTCGAGCAGCGTGACGCCCAGTCGGATGATGGTGCCGCAAGCTATGTGACTGCGGGTCACACGAGCGCCCTCGACGAAGGAGCCGTTGCTGCTGTCGTGATCGACCAGCTCGCAGATGGCCGAGCTGCCCACGGGTCTGATGGTGGCGTGGCGCCGCGAGAGCAGTCGGTCGTTGATCGCTACATCCACACCGGTACCGGCGCTGCGGCCGATGCAGATGCCCGAGCCCACGGGGATGACCTTGTCCCTCAGCTCTTGGTCAGGGGTGTGCAAGACTGCAAGATTATTGGATCTTGGAGCTGCCGACGATCCTCTCACGCCCTCGTCGGCCGCTGCTTGCTGGCCGTTCTGCCCGGTGGACATTCTGCCAGAGCTTACCAGACTCGGAGCGCCGCACGACAGGCTTCGCGCCGGTGGCTCACAAAGGTGCGCGGCCTGTCTCGTCACCCTGGTTCGTCGTGCTGGGCCGCCAGCTTCTGGTCGTAAGGGACGATGAGGAAATGGGCGTCTGCAGTGGCGATGGGGCGCTTTCGGTCCTCTTGCCAGGCTTCGGCCCGCAGGGCCACCACGCGGCGCCCCTGCTTGGTGATCACGGCGCTGGCCATGGTGTCAGCCGGACGGCCCGAGCGCAGGTACTGCACGGTGATGTTGATCGTCTTGGGCAGCACCATGGTCTCCGCCTGCCAGAGCAGCTCGAAGATGGCCGTGGACTCGAGCAGGGCGCCGGTCGTACCGCCATGAAGGGCCGGTAGGGTGGGATTGCCGATGAGGTGATCTGAGTAGCTCATCGTTCCAATGACTCGCCCATCCTTCCATTCGAAGGAGAAACCCATGAAGCCCAGGTAGGGGATCAAACTGGACATCGCCTCGGGTGAACCGCTGCGCTTCAGCTCTACGATCCGGTCGATGAAGTCGCTCATGGCCCCTCTTTCGGCTCGCTCGCACCAGCACCTTGGTGGGCGTCGCTAGCCGCGGGACCAGGGGCAGCCCGACCTCGGCTCGTGGAGAGCATGAAGGTGCCGACAGCCGCGGCGATCGGCGCCTCCACTGTGTCGTGATAGGCGACGCAGCGAACGAAGGCGACGTTGCGGGTTCGCTGGTAACAGTTGGCGCGGGCTACCACATCCCGGCCGGCGGTCGCTGGTTTGAGATAGTCGATACGCAGATCGAGCGTCGCGATGGGTCCAGGCTCTGGCAACTTCATGAACGCCGCGGCTCCGCTACAGGCATCCATCATGGATGTGATGGCGCCGCCATGCAGCACGCCGGACTCTGGGTTGCCCACCAACTTGGCGTCGTAGGGCAGGGTCATCACGGCCTCGCCATCGTCGAGGCTCTCGAGCCGGATCCCCAGTGCCTGGTTGTGGGGAACATTCTCCATGAATGCTCGAGTGATCTTCGCCAGCTGGGCCAGGCGCCTCGTCTCATCGCTATCGGCCATCCAAGCGGCGTAGCGCTGCGGCCTGTTGCTGGCAATTTGCGATAGGGTCCCGGCATTCCTGGATGCTTCGCCGCCGCGACCGTGCCGCTGGGCTGACGTTGTCGTCGTGCTTGCGCCTAACAGAGTTTGCCCTCGAGCCTGCTTCGGTTCAGGCTTACAAGGGCGGCGCGTCGAGCTCGCGACGTGGTGTTGCCCTGCGGCCGCCGATCGATACTTAGGAGACCACCAATGACTCGGAAGCAAACCATCAGCGGCCTTGTCGCCTTGGGCCTGGTGCTTGGCTCGTGGACCGGATGTTACATCTCCCGCGGGATCACGATGCTCGACAACGACCGCGACGGTTTTGACGAGTCTGCCGACTGCGACGACGACAACGCGGCCATCTACCCGGGGGCGGTGGAGATCTGCACCGATGGCGTCGACAATGACTGCGACGGTAAGATCGATAGTCATGACCCCGAGTGTGATCCGGCTACCGGCGGCTCTGGTGGCACCGGCGGCTCTGGTGGCGCCGGTGGCTCAGGCGGCTCGAGCACCGGTGGCTCAGGCGGCTCGAGCACAGGTGGCGGTGGCGCTGGTGGTGCCGGGGGCTCGGGCGGCGCCGGGGGCTCGGGCGGTTCGGCTACCGGCGGAGCAGGCGGCTCGGGCGGCAACTGACGACTAAGGGCATGCTGCTTGGAGCGCCGCTTTGCGCGCCAGTCGCGGGACCTGCTAGGCGGCTGAGCTAGCGGTCCTTCTTCTTTTTGCCCTTGCCCTTGCCCTTGCCCTTGCCCTTGTCCCTCTTTTCTCTCTTGTCGTCGATCTTGTCGTCGTCGTCGTCGTCGTCGTCGTCGTCGATCTTGTCGTCGATCTTGTCGTCGATCTTGTCGTCGTCGTCGTCGTCGTCGAACTTGAACAGCGGCGGCAAGAAGCTCGGAGGCTTCGACTGAGACGTCCCGGTGGCGTCGCCGGTGCTCGTCGGCTTCCCCGTTGGGACCTCTCGTCCCACTCGCCCACCCTTCGCCTCCGCCGGGCGGGATCGGTCGGGGCTGGATTCCTCGCTGTTGCTGTCGGCTCCAGACTCGGTTTCGGTCTCGGTCTCGCCAGCGGGCCAGAAGATGACGACCAGCGCTACTAGGAGCAGAGCCCCAGCTGCGGCCGCGATGATGCCGCCGAGGCGTGCGGGGGAAGGATCGCGCTGGCTCTGTGAGGGGGCCGCTGTCGGGGGCACGGCGACCGCCAGGTCGGGGGCAGCACCTATCATCCCTTGGGTGGATGAGGCTGGCGGCATGGCCCCCGTCGACACCATGGTGTGCTGTGCGGCCGCGGCGGCTGCCGATGGCAGCACTTCAGTCTTGCCGGCGGCGCGCTGAGCCGCTGACGGCGGTCCCGGGCTCGGGCTCTGCTGGTTCGGGCTCTGCTGGTTCGGGCTCTGCTCAGGCCCCTTCGCCAGGTCAGTGGCGCCGGTGGCAATGAAGGGGGTCGCCGGTACCGTGGCGACCGGCCCGGTAGCCGCCGTGGCGCTAAGCGGCCCGGCGCTCTCTGGAGGGCTCGCCACCGCGGTAGGTTCGCAGGGGTCTGTGTCCAGCTGGTCCGGCGAGCCAATGACCGCTACGGGTGCTGCGGCTCGGGTGGCGACGGTGAGTGCCCTGGGCGTTGGGCCCGCTGCCTCTCCAGGTTGGACCAGTGGGTTGGGTGGTCCCGCTTCGGTGAGCTTGCGGGTGGCGTAAGGGGGGGCCTCACCGCGCCGGAGGGCTTGCACGTCCTCCCGCATCGTCGCGGCGTCGGGGTAGCGCTTCTCCCGATCGAAGGCCAAGGCGCGATCGGTCACCAGGCACAAGCCCTGGGTCGAGTCAGGTGCCACGCTGGACAGCGGCGGCGCTGGCTCGGTGGTCATTTTAACCAGCAGCTCGGGCTCAGTTTTCGCCGAGTGGATGCGCCGTCTGGCCACCAGCCGAAAGAGCACCGCGCCTACGGCGAACAAATCGGCCCGCCCATCGATGGACAGGCCTTTGGCCTGTTCCGGTGGCATGTAGGGCAGGGTGCCGAGCATGGCGCCGTGTACCGTCATCGGCATGCCGTCACGGAGCCGCGCGATCCCGAAGTCCAACACTTTGAGGCTGTCGGTATCGGTCACGAAGAGGTTGTCGAACTTGATATCTCGGTGGACGATTCCTTGGGCGTGGGCCGCCGTGAGCACGTCGAGCAGCTCGTCCAGGTAGCGGAGCACATCATCGGTCGGCACTCCTTCGGGGCGACGAAACAAGGCGCTCAAGGGATCGCCATGCAGCAGCTCCATCACCATGAAGGGCACGCCCTCCTCGGTGGTGTCCACGTCCGTTACTGCCACTGCGCCAGGATGGCGTAGGCGATTGGCCACCTTGGCTTCCCGCTCGAAGCGCAGGCACAGCTCCTTGGAGCGCGCGACTTCGGGGTGCAGGATTTTGATGGCGACCTCGTTGCCGATGCGGTGGCGTGCGGCGTAGACGGCCGCCATCCCTCCGACACCGAGCAGCTTTTCGAGGGTCCACTTGCCTCGTAGGACGGTCCCGATGCGTTCCTCGAACCGGGTGTCATCGTCGGAAGCCACGCTTCACGCTACGCCATGGTTGGCCGAGCGCTCAAGGGCGATGATGCGGAAGCCAATCCTGTGTACCCTGCGGCGGCGACAGCGGGGGGCGTCGGGGCCTGCGCACGCTTCGCTGAAGGAAAGCAATGGCGGCACTCGATTGGGTGGTCCTCGGCGTCTATATCGCCGCGATGATCGGGATGAGCTTCTACTTGTCCAGAGGGCAAGAGAGCACTGACGATTATTATGTCGGCGGGCGCAACCTGCCTTGGTGGGCCGTGGGGATCTCCACCATGGCTACCCAGACCTCGGCCAACAGCTTCATCGGCATCCCGGCCTACGTTGCGCTGAAAGAAGGCGGTGGCCTCACCTGGCTGCAGTACGAGCTCGCCGTGCCGCTGGCCATGGTGTTCGTGATGGTCTTCCTGATCCCGCTGTTTCGCTCGCTCAAGCTGATCAGCGTCTACGAGTATCTGGAGCTGCGCTTCGATCGGCCCACCCGACTGATCATGAGTGCCGTGTTCCTCTTCAGCCGGGGTCTGGCCACCGGTATCGGCGTCTATGCCAGCGCCGTGGTGCTGAGCGTGTGCCTGACCATTCCCATCTGGGCCTGTATCCTCATCATCGGGATCGTCACGGTGATCTACGACACCCTCGGCGGTATGGCGGCGGTGGTCTACTCGGATGTGGTGCAGATGGTCATCCTGCTCGGGGGCCTGCTCTTGTGCATCGGGCTGGCAATCTCAGAGGTCGGCGGAGTGTCGGCGGCGCTGGCGGCCCATTCACCAGAGCGGCTCGTTGGCATCGATCCGAGTCTCGGTCTCAGTGACGACAGCAAGGCGCCCTTCTGGGGCTTCCTGGTCGGTGGCTTCGCGCTTTACGTGAGCTACTACGGTGTCGATCAGAGCCAGGCGCAGCGCGAGCTGTCGGCGCCGACCACCGCCGACACCAAGTGGTCGCTGGTGTTCAATGGGTTGGCGCGCTTTCCGTTGACGGTTTTGTACGTCGTGATGGGCCTGGCCGTTGGAGCGGTCTATTACGCCGACGAGGCGTTGCAGGCGGCGGTGCCGAGTGATCAGCTCGACTACCTCATTCCCGTATACGTGTTGACCAAGTTGCCCGTCGGTGTCCGGGGCGTGCTCTTCGCCGCACTGCTCGCCGCCGCCATGTCGAGCCTCGACTCGGCGCTCAACAGCTTGTCGGCGGCCACCATGCGTGACTTCATCGAGCCGCGCTTCAAGGATGTCGACCCGGAGGCCCGGGGTCGGCAGATGTTGCGGTGGAGCAAGATCACCACCGTTCTCTGGGGCGCTGCCATGACAGGCTTCGCCTTCTTCGTGGGCGGCATCTCGGACACGGTGGTCGAAGGCATCAACAAGCTGGGCGCCTTCTTCTATGGCCCCATCCTGGCGGCCTTCTTGACCGGGATCCTCGACAAACGTGCCCGCGGTCCGGCGATGATCGGCGGCTTGGTGGCTGGCGTGCTGTGTAACGTGGTGCTGTGGCAGCTGTTCACCGATACGTTCTGGATGTGGTGGAACGTCTCGGGCCTGGTTGCGGCTGTGGCCATCACCAGTGTGGGTAGCCGGTTCATGGACCCGCCGGACCCGGCGCAGCTCGAGGGCACCACGCTCACCCTCGCCGGGGTCGTGGCCCGGGAGCGGCCCTGGCTGAAGATGTACGGCATGTTGGGTCTGTATTTCGTCGCCATCGTCACGATCGCCGCCTACAGCCAGGAGATCCTCACTCTGGTTGGCTGAGACCCGCTCCCAGCGTCGCTTGGCCCTAGCGGCTCTTCAACCGCTCGGACCTGTCACGCAGCTGCTGGGTCCGTTTGATCACGGTCCGAAGCGCTTCGCTGCACCGCTTCGAATTCGGGAAGAGGCGGGGGGCGTACCCGGTTTGACGTTGGGCCGCATCAATCTGGGTCTTGGCCGAGGAATGCAGGTGGCGCTGGAGCCCGTCATTGGCCAGGCCGCGCGCCTGTGCCGCTCGCTTGTCGACCATGTCGAGATACATCTCCGCCATTTCGCAGTGGAGATCGGCGATTTCCGCATAGACGCATCGAGCGAGCCCCGGCGGCCCCCAGTGGGTCACCAAGGCGATCTGCTGGTTCGCTTTTTGCTGCGCGACGCCGACCGCCTGCAACACCTCGCCAAGCTTCGCCCCGACCAATCCACTGCCGAGGTTCGTGCTGCGGCACAGCTGAACGGTCTTCCGAAATCTGGCTATCTCGACGGCAGCACGCAGTCGCTGGGCCCGAGCCCCGAGAGCCGAGACAGTGCCTGGCGTGACGCCGAGCTCGTCCAGGCCGTCGAGCACCTTAAGGGCCCGCTTCTCTGCTCTCTCGAGGTGGCCTTTCTGAAGCAGTCGCTCGCCTAATGTCAGCGCCGCGCGAGCTCGTTTGCGCTCTGATCGGCTCAGCCGGCTGCTCTCTGCGATCTTGAGATCTTCGCCGGCAGTCTCGTCACGCTCCGCAGGGTGGGGTTCCTCTCCGGCCCTTGGGGCGGCACCTAGACGGGTGAGAAGCACGGCGACCACCATGCCGATCAGGCCGACCGCACCGATCGAGGCGAGCACCCATACCCAGCGGCGGCTCGGAGGGCGCGGAGCGGCCAGGCCAGTCTGTCCCAGGGATCCCAGAACCGGCTGTGGGTGGGGTGCCATCGGGGGTGCGCTCTGCTGCATGACCACCGGCGCCCCCGTCGTATGGGGGAGGGGCGTAGCGGTCGGGGTCATCATCGCTCCCGCGGAGGGCTGAGTGGTCGTCAGCGGTTCCGATGGCAGCGGCACAGCGGCAGTCTGCGGCCAGGCGGCCGGCGCTGGTGGCGGCACTGCTGGCGTCAACAGCGTGCCGTCCCCTGAGGGCGAGCAGGTGGGCGCTCCTGGTATCGGTTCCGCGCTGTCCGGATCGGGCATGGTAGGCGCGACGGCGCCAATGACCCGCTGCACCCGCTGCACCGACAGCTGCGCCTCTGGGGGCGCGAAGGGCGCGAGCGCAGCGACCAAGTCGGCGATGGTGGTGAACCGGAGCTCAACGTCTTTCTCCAGGCAGCGCAGGATGACCGTTTCGAGCTCTGGTGGAACCTCTGGCCGCCTGACGCTCACGCGCTCGGGGTCATCGCGCAGAATAGCGGTGTACATCTCGGCGACGGTTACTGCCGGGAAGGCCGGACTGCCGGTGAGTAGCTCGTGGAGCACCACACCGAGCGACCAGATGTCGGCCCGCAAGTCGACGTCCCGGCTCGACACCAGCTGCTCTGGCGCCATGAACTGAGGCGACCCGAGAATCGAGTTGGTGGCGGTCAGCGCGCTCGGTGAGGTGGTGGCGTTCGCCAGCTGTTTCGAAATCCCGAAATCGAGCAGCTTGATGATCTCGCTACCGTCGGGCCGTTGGGCCAGAAACAGGTTGGCTGGTTTGAGATCCCGGTGAACGATGCCGACCGAGTGGGCTTCGGACAGGGCCTCGCAAGCTTGCAGCACATAGGCTACTGCTCGCGCCACCGGCAAGGGCCCCTCTTGGGCGACGAGCTGGTCCAGGTCGCACCCCTGCAACAGCTCCATCACCATATAGGGCGTGCCGTCGCCC
Organism: Myxococcales bacterium; assembly: GCA_030590865.1. Taxonomy (GTDB): domain Bacteria; phylum Myxococcota_A; class Polyangia; order Polyangiales; family Polyangiaceae; genus JAPYTK01. The sequence goes on from JAUVCD010000110.1 coordinate 12,170, forward strand.
AGCGATCCGACGTCGAAGACTCGTGCGACATGCTGGCTGCCAATCTGGGAGGCAGCACGCGCCTCGCGCAGGAACCGTTCACCCAGGGTCGGTTCGTCGCTGGCGCGGAGGATCTTGATGGCTACCGGCTGCTGGAGCGTCAGGTGTTGGGCGGCGAAGACGATGCCCATTCCTCCCTCTCCGATCAGCCGCTCCAGGCGGTATTTGCCTTCCAGGATCTCGCCGATGGAAACGGGGAGGTTCATGTCCAATCTGGAGTATACGTGTACCCTGCCTCGCGCGGCACCGTCCCTCGATTGGGTGCCCCCGATGAGGTGCCCTGAGTTGAGTGAGCTGCGCCGGCGGCCAGGATGAGGACTATGAGCGAGCCCGACTTGATGGTGCGAGAGCAGTACGTGTCCACTGCAGACGGCTGGTCACTGCAGCTGCGGCGCACCGTGTCACCGAAACACTTCGACCCAGACACTGAGCCCCTCCTCATCATCCCGGGCTACGGGATGAACTCGTTCATCTTCAGCTACCACCCCCGTGGGACCAGCATGGTGCGATCCCTGGCCGAGGCTGGCTTCGAGGTCTGGTCGCTAGATCTGCGTGGCCAGGGCCATTCGCGCCCCGAACGCAGCCGCGCTGGAAAGACCTCGCTGAGAAACTACGCTGCCATCGATCTACCTGCCGGCATCGAGCGGGTGCTCGGCACCACCAAGACTCGCGGCCGGCAGGCCGTGCTCATTGGCTGCAGTTTGGGGGGCAGCATCATCTACGGCCACCTGGCCCTCTATCGCAACCACCGAGTCTCGAGGCTGATCACCATGGGGGCCCCGCTGCGCTGGGACGAGATCCACCCGGCTCTTCGCATCGCCTTTGGTTCCCCCACCGTGGTCGGGGCGATCCGCATGTCCAACACCCGTGGCCTGGCGCGCGCTGCGCTGCCGCTGTTGCTGCGAGTGCCCAAGCTCTTGTCGCTCTACATGAATACCGAGACCATCGATCTGACGCGCATTCGCGAGCTGACCGAGACGGTGGAGAATCCCGATCCTGCCATCAACCGCGATATCGCTCTGTGGATCCGCAATCGGGACCTGGAGATTGAAGGGGTCAACATCACTGGGGCGATGAGCCACGTCGAACTACCGTTGCTGGTGGTGCTGTCGAACCGAGATGGCATCGTGCCCGAGCGGACCGCGCTGACCATCGTGGATGCCTGGGGCGGCCGAGACATCGAGGTCCTCAAGGTTGGGGACGAGCAGGATTGGTACGCTCACGCCAACTTGTTCGTCGCCAATGACGCGCCGGCCAAGGTGTTCGACCCCATCGTCGGCTGGCTGAGACGACACCCGCCGCTGCGGTGAGCGCTCTGTTCTGCTCTGCTCAGAACCGACCTTCGACCATGAAGCCCGTTGGTCCCACGTGGATCTTGGGCTCGTAGGCGGTCTGGTCGTCCTCGTCGGCTTCGCCGCTGGGAATGAGGAGCAACACGATGCCGGCAGTGACTCCAATTCCGGCGATGATGAACCCAGCGGTCGAGACGTTGCCGAGGGTCGTCACCGTGTCACCGTCCTCTTCCTTGTCTGGCGGGCAGGTGTTTTCATCACCGTCGCCATCATTGTCGCAGGCGTCTTTGAGGTCCCCTGCCTGACCGGTGAAAATGGCGCCGGCGATCACGCCCATGAGCAGACCGGCGCCGCCGACGCCGAAGGCGATGCCTGGCAGTAGCCAAGAGCGGCCCTCGGCGGTGTCGCCGCTGGGCGGGGGGAGCGGATCGGGATCGGGATCCACGTCAATCGCGCTGGTCAGCACGAGCTCGACGCTGGTCTGGTCTCCTACCTCCAGAGAGAACGAGCGCTCGTCGCTGCTGCCGTCAGGCGCCTTGGCCACGGCGTGGTGATCCCCTGGATCGAGCCGGATGGGGGCGGACAGCTCGGCTATCGCGATCAGTCGCCCGTCAAGCTGCACCTCTGCCTGAGCGGCTGCCGCGCCGACGATGCTCAGGGTCAAGACGGGAATCTCTTGGTCGAGCTTGGCCGCCCGGCGCCGGGCTTCCTCCCGGGCGTCGCGAAAGCGCTCAGGCGCATAGTCGGCGAGCTGCTCGTCGATGACCTTTTGCAGCCACTGCCGGGCGGCGATCAGGTGCCCCTGGTCCGCCTCGGCCTTCGAGATGAACAGCAAGAACACCGGCGAGTGGAAACGGCCGTCCGCTTTCTTGAACAGCTCGATGGCGTCGTCGTAGAGGCCCTTGCTCATCAGCTCGTTGGCGCTGTTGGCGAAGGCCTTGGCCTCCTCCTTGCGCTGAGCGATGCCGTCGTCCGGTTGGGCCCATGCATGGCTCGGCAGCCAGCACAGGAGTGACAAGACGACTGCACTGATGCCTGGCCAGAAGTGTCTCATGCCTACAGTCCCCAATCAGGTTTCTTACCTTCTTTGCCTGTCTTACCCGATTTTGGGGGCCGCCGGACTGGGGACTTCGTTCCCCCTGGTTTGGAGCCCTTGTCCAGGTTCTCGTTCAGGTCGCTGTCGTCGGCTCCAGCATCATAGCCGTCGGGGTGCTCGATGTCCGCGACGACCGCGTTGCTGCCTTCGTCGAGGTCGTCGTCGTCGTCCTCCTCGTCAAGCGGCGCTTGGGTGGCGGGCGTCGCCGTCACCTCAGGTTGCTGGTCACTCGTTGGGGTAGAGCTCGATCCGACCCAAACGACCGCGACGAGCACGCTGAAGATGATCGCCAAGCCCACCCCGATCACCACGGCGAGTGGCTGTCCGGCAATATGCTTCGAGTACTTCGGAAAAATCGAAGCGAGCTGGGTGCCGCCGACGGTGGTGGATACCGGGGTGCTCTCATAGGGGCCGCCCAGCTCGGGGATGGGGAGAACTCCTGATGACAGTCCTGGCAGGCCTACCGCTGCACCGTTTGCTGGTGGGGTTACCATGTCAGCGCCTGGGAATGACGGTACTTGACTGATGCTCGGCGAGCTCGACCCTGGCGCCGGAATCTGCAAGCTCTGACTCGAAGCGTCTGCGTCTGGGACCCTCAGCACTGCCTTGCCGGCATCGACGGCGGGGACGCTAGACTCAGCGGTCGTCAGGTGAGCATTACAGATGGCAGCGAAGGCCATGGCCATTTCGGTGGCCGTCTGGAAGCGATCGCTAGGCGGCCGGGCGAAGGCTGTGTCGAAAAAGGCGTTCAGCGTTGCAGGTAGATGTTTGGCGTGGTCGGTGATCTGAGGAAGGTTGTCGCTGCAGATCTTGAGCACCACGTCACCTACCGACTCGCCGCGGAAGGGGTTGTCCCCAGTCAGCATGCGGAAGGCGATGACCGAAGCAGCCCACAGGTCGCTTCGATGATCGATGTCCTTGACGGCCCGGGCCTGCTCGGGGCTCATGTATTGCGGTGTGCCCAAGAGGATGCCCGTGGCGGTCGCTTCTGAGCTGCCGATGTTCTGCAATGGGTCGAGGGCCTTGACGACACCGAAGTCGAGCAGCTTCACGACTTCGCCGTCATCCCGCTGGGCGAGGAAGATGTTGCTGGGCTTCAGATCTCGGTGGACCAGGTTGGCATTGTGCGCCGCCTTGAGCCCTTTGCAGATCTGATCGAAGATCACGGCAGAGTCCCGGACCGTCAGTCGTCCCAAGCGCCGGAGCCGCTGTCCGAGGTTCTCTCCGACCAGCAGCTCCATGACGATATAGGGGAGCCCTCCTTGGACGCCGTAGTCGTAGAGCTGGACGATGTGGGCGCTGTGCAGTTGGGCGACCGCCATGGCCTCGCGCTCGAAACGCTGCAGCGGTTCGGAGAGCTGGGCAAGCTCCTGGGCCATCACCTTCACGGCCACAGGCCGCCCGAGCTTGGTGTCTCGGGCCACCCAAATGGTGCCCATACCGCCACGGGCGAGCTCTTTTTCAAGCTCGTATCGGTCAGCGACAACCGTCACGTTTGGCATTTTGCGAGTGGAGGAACGCACGTACCCCTACGTAATCCTAGCGTCCCACACCCCAAAGGCTCAAGTCACGAGCACAGCAACGTCCAAGTGGATAGGGGCGGCAACCACATCTGCCCAGGTTCAGCTACCCTCGACCACACGCCTGAGCTCACGGTCGAGCGCCGCGGGAGTGAACGGTTTGGGCAAGAAGCCAGCCCGCAGTCCGGCGGATGTCTCGAGATTGAGTGGCTCGTCCGAGTAGCCAGACATGAACACGACCTTCACGCTTGGACGCTCTTTCAAGACTAGCTTTGCTAGCTCAGGCCCCTTGATGTGAGGCATGACGACGTCGGTCAGCAGCACATGGATCTCTCCCGGGTGCTGCCGCGCGATTCGGAGCGCGTCGTTGGCATCGTGGGCTACCAGCACCGTGTAGCCGTCGTCGCCGAGCAGGTCGGCCATCAGCGCTCGGAAGCCGATGCTGTCTTCGACCAGCAGCACCGTCTCGGTCCGCGGCTCTCGGGGCTCTAAGTCCTGGCGCCGCTCGGATGCCAAGGTGTCTCCCTCGGTCAGCGGCAGCACCACGTCGAACCGAGCGCCCATGCCCACTTGGCTGTCGATCTCGATGGTGCCGCCCACCTGAGTCACGATGCCATAGACGGTGGACAAGCCGAGCCCGGTCCCTTCGCCGCGCTTCTTGGTGGTGAAGAAAGGCTCGAAGATCTTGGACTGAGTTTCTTCATCCATGCCGATCCCCGTATCGGAGACACTGAGTCGCGCATGGGTCGGGGCCTGGCCTTCTCCGGGATTCATGACCGTCGTCTCGATGGTGATGGTGCCGCCGTCGGGCATGGCATCACGGGCATTGACGGTCAGATTCATCAGCACCTGTTCAATTTGACTGGCGTCAGCCTCGACAATCATCGAGCCGCTGTACCGTCGGCTCTCGAGGCGGATGTCGTCGCCCACTAGCCGTCTGAGCATTCGCAGAAGCTCTTCGACGGTTTCGTTGAGATCGATGGACCTCATGGTGAGCACCTGGGCACGACTGAAGGTCAGCAGCTGGCGGGTCAAGTTGGCGGCCAGGGTGGCTGCGTCGGTGATCTCGACGAGCATCGAGTGCATCGGATCGGCGGAGGGCACCCGCCGCTGGAGGATGCTGCTGTAGCCCATGATGACGCCCAGCAGGTTGTTGAAGTCGTGAGCTACTCCGCCAGCCAGCCGACCCAACGACTCGAGCCGTTGGGTCGTCTCCAGCTGCCGCTCCACTCGTTCCCGGTCCGCAATTTCGCTGCGCAACCGCTCGTTGGTGTCCCGCAGGTCGGCGGTCCGACTCCGCACCCGGCGTTCCAGGTCGTCCCGCGCCGCTCGCAGCTCTTCCTCGATCCGTTTCCGAGCGAAGAAGTCGGGCAGCTGATAGCCGCGAATGCGGGTCGCGAGCGCGGGCTCATCGGCGAGGTAGGTCTCGATCTGTTCGTCGATGTGTGCCGGTGGCGCCATGATGAAGCGGCAACAGTCGTCGCCTCGGGCGCGGCACAGCACCTCGATGGCGACTAGCGGTCGCCCGAAGCTCTCCTCACACCACCCGGAAGAGTAGCCGGCATTCATGATGCACACCGGCGTATCAGCCTTTCGTCCCTCCTGTAGCCAGGCGTCAGACTCGAACGAATAGGGGTGATCGTAGAGCAGCGTA
>JAUVCD010000639.1 GCA_030590865.1 Myxococcales bacterium
GGTGCTCGTGCGCCAGTTGTAGCCCTCGAAGGGCGTTACGGGGTCGGTTCCCCACTCGCCTTCGGTGTAGAAGTTGTCGCGCAGCCAGGCACCCAATGGCTCGCCGGTCTTGAATTCACCGACGAGCGTGTCGCCGATCCAGAGGCCCTGCTCACCGTCGTATTCGTTCGGCGTGTTCGACTCGATCCGGTACTCGTAGCAGTGCCATTGGTAGCGATCGATCACGGTCTGGTCGGCCGGCTTGAAGCGATTGCCGTAGTAGTAGGTGACGCCCTGGTCGCCCTCGCATCCGGGGATCGCAGTGCCATCGTTGCAGCGTCCCGATCGCATCTCGTGCCAGTAGGTGTAGAAGAAGTGACGCCCCTCGCCATCGATGTCGATGGTGGTGTTGAACCGCTCGTCCCCTTCCGGCTGAATCCCGGCCGTACCCCCGGCGTCGAAGCCGGGCGCGTAGACCCGGGTTCCGTTGGCGTGGTGGGGGCGGGCGGTGTCGTCCTGGTATCGCATGTAGTACCGCACGTAGTAGACGCCGGTCGCGTTGGTGAAGAACGCGCTCGCACGAACCGAGGCGTCACCGTGATTTTGCAAATCGCTCAGCGTGAAGCTGAGCTTCATGCTGCCGCTGTCGGAATTGGCCTCGGCTGGGTCGGTGATCGCCTCGGCGGTGTCTCCTGTGTAGGAGGAGATGTCCCACTCCGTCAGGCCGTTCTCGAACCCGGAGGCAAAGATGATCGCTGGGTTGCTGAGGTCCCACTCGTCGTTCGGGTACTGCTCGCTGAGCGTGGGGGACGTCGGGGTGTTGCCTCCGGTCCCGTTCCCGCCGCTGCCGGTCGCACCGGTCGCACCGCTGCCGCCTGCACCGGTCGCGCCGCTGCCGCCTGACCCGGGATCCGCGACCTCGTCGTCCGAGGAGCCGCAACCGAGCGCACCGGTGCAGCTGAGCAGCAAGACCGTGGTCCCAAGGCAAACCGGAAGCAGGGAAGATCGCATTCCGTCATCCTATCACCGTCAGTCCTCGTCATGCCGCTCCGGCGGACGGTGGGGGCCGGCGCGGAGGGTGGCGGAGCGCCAGCAGGGGCGTTGCGGCCCTCACCGGCTCCGAGCTCGGTGCAGTTGCCCCGCTCCGCAGTTCCCGTGCAGATGAACGTCTTGCCGCGACAGTCCCGAACGCTGTGGCTCATCGCAGCGTCTACAATCCCGAGGCCAGACGCGGCGCTAGGCCGCGTCGATCCAGGTCGGCCGCGCTGGGGCCGGGGTCGTGGGCGAGCGCTCGTGGTCTTGTTGTCGGCGGTCGAGGAAGAGGGACTCGTCGGCCACCATCAAGAGCTCGAGTGGGGACTGGGCCTCGTCGAATGCCACGGCCATGCCGAAGCTGATGTTGACGGCACAGGACTCGGGGAGCGCAGGCAGCCCGCTGGTCCGCAGCCACTGTTTCCTGAGGCGGGACACCTCAGCCTCGGTGCCGGTGCGATTGGTGCCGGGCAGGATCACGGCGAACTCGCAGTCGCTCACCCGACAGGGAATGTCGACCTCCCGGCAATGGTCATTCAAGAGGCGACTGCAGCGCCGCAACACCGCTTGTGCGGCGGTTAGACCGGCGGTGTCGACCCACCACTTGAAGTCGTCGACGCTCAGGACGACCAAGCTCAGTGGCGTCCAGAAGCGCTCGGCGCGGTTCCACTCGTAGCGAAGCCGCTGGTCGAAGTGGCGGCGGCTGTACAGTTGGGTGGCTTGATCGCGGTCCGAGAGTCCGATCAGGCGTTGGGTTTCCCGACGCAGGCGCTGGTTTTCGACCTGGAGTTGGGCGAGCAGGCGACCGGTGGCCCTCGCCGGCTGCACGCCGCTACGGGGTGCGGGCTCGATGACGCTGATGCGTTCCTGGTTGGGGGAAGGCTCGAACACTGTCATCGGCCGTACCGGAGGGCATGTTCGAGGGCCAAGTTCTGGCCGCCCGCTGGCGGCTTACCGCGGACCCCCTGGCGCCGGTCCGGCGAAGTCATCGATTGCGGCCTGGGCCCAACGTTCTGAGAGGGGTTGGGTCTGCTCACAGTTGCGGGTCCGGTAGCGCAACCAGCCGAGGACGGCGGCGCCCGTCGTTCCAGCGATCCCCATCCAGAGGATGGCCCGCTCGGGCCACAGCAGCACGGCAGTGAGGCCGGCGAGCATGCTCACTCCGTTGGCCAGGAGCCGGCGGTCGACCGTGATGGCGCCGGTCGTCCACATGGCTGCGGCGACCAAGGCCATCAATGCGAGGCCCGCCTCGACGGTCACGTCCAGTGCCCAGTAGACCGGCCAGAGGCCGGCGCAGACCGCGTAACAAACGGTGAGGGTGAGCTGGGTCTTCAACCCAGCTGCGGCACGGGTCAGGAGGGTGTCACGTTGTGCGATGCCCGCCCCGATCGAGCCCACCACGAAGAGCGAATAGACCAGGCCGAGCTCCAGATGGCCGATGCCGTAGCTGGTGGTGGCCTCGACATAGGCCAAGGGGCCATGGGTGAAGCCCCAGATGGCCGCCACGGCGAAGGCGAGGTGAGCGCGAGGCCGATCGGCGGCGGTTTCGTCCACCCGTCGTCGTAGGGATTCTAGCTCCGACTCGTCGCTCTGCTCTTGCGCTTGGCGGCGACTGACCCGCGCAGCTAGTGGGGGAGACGAGCGGGGCAGCTCGGCCAGCAGGGCGGCGGCCGCACCGGTCGAGCCATGCTCGAGCTCGAAGCCGATCATCAGCTCGAGGGTCCCCTGGAGCTGGTTCTGCGCGGCGCTGTTGTCAGGCCAGATGCGCAGGGCGTTCTGGAAGCCGAAGCGGCACTCGTTGAACAGGTTGTAGAGCGGACGCTGGTCGCCATCGGTGTGCGCACCGGCCAGGGCGGTGGCGTCCCGTAGTTGCTCGAGCTTGGCGCTGGCCTCGGCAGCGAGCAGCACGCTGCCCTGATTGTCGATGAACTCGTCGAGGGCCGCGGTGAAGGCGGCCGCGGTTGGGTAGCGGTGCTCCGGTTCCCGCGCCATCGCCTTGTGGCAGATGTTCGCCAACCCAACCGGCACCGCCGAGTCATAGCTCTGGGGCGCTGAGAGGAACGCGCGCACCAGCATTTGTCGCGGCGACTCGTCCTGGTGGGGGGGGGCGCCGGTGAGCAGATTGTGGAGCGTGGCGCCGAGCAGATAGACGTCAGTGCGCTGGTCGATATGGTTCCCGTCTGCGATGGCCATTTCCGGGGCCATATAGGCCGGTGAGCCGGCGACGGCGTCGACGGCACCGGCCAGCGGTGCGCCGCCCAAGCTGTCGCTACGGACGCTCACGGCGATACCCCAGTCCACCACGTAGACTTCGCCGAAGCTGCCGATCATCACATTGGCCGGCTTCAGATCACGATGGATGATGCCCCTCGAATGGGCGAAAGACGCGGCCTTGGCCACGTCGAGCAGAATGTCGAGGTTGCGTTGCAGCTGGCGCATCAAGGCACCTGGACCGAGGGAGAGCTGCTCCTCGAGCAGCTCTTCCCAGGTGGTGCCCTCGATGCGCTTCATGACGATCAGGGGCCGGCCGTCCTCGTCGCGACCCAGCGCGTGGATCGGCACGACGTTCGGGTGCTCGAGCGCGCCGGTGACTCGCGCTTCCTGTAGCAGCTGGTGGGTGACCGCCTCGGTCGCCACGTCGTCACGGACACTCTTGACCGCCACTTCACGTCTCAGCGGTGGTTGGTTGGCGGCCCAGACGATGCCCATCCCACCCTGGCCGATAGGCTGGCCGAGCTCGATTTCCGCCGCAGATCCGTCGGCCCGCTGGGTGGCCAGGGGCGGCAAGGTCTTGATGGGATCGGCCGAGACGTTCTGGAGGCGCATCGGCACGATGGTGCCCTTGCCATCGATGGCCAGGGCCTCGGTATCGATCCCCCGATCTCGCCACGCTGCGTCCAACGCTTCGCAGGTCGCTTCTGGAGCCCGATCAAACGCTATCCCACCCCGTTGGGTCATCTGGGCACAGGACAGCCGATGGCCCGATGTTCGTCAAGATCTTCATGGCTAGGCGGGCTAGTCTGCACTCGTCTGCGCGCTCTGGTTGCCAGCGGCGACACGGATGATCCAGGATAGGCAGGCTGTCGGCTCTGCGGCAGCGGGACAGTCATGACTAGCGGTGGACCAAGAGACGATTCGGCAGACACTGACTCCTCAGTGGTGGTGCCCGAGTCTTGGGATGCTCGGCTCAGCGAGCGGCGACGGGTGGTGGGCGAGGTTCCTGATTTCGGGGGCTCCAAAGTCGCGCTGGCGTCCCGGCCGGTCTGGCTGTTTCCGGTGGCCGTCATCGGGGCGATCGCAGCGGTGGCCTTGGTGCTCTTGTTGGCCTGGCCGGACTCGGAGCCCGTGAAGCCCCCAACGACAGTGGTCACGGCGACCGCAGCGACGCCCAAGCCGACACCGACGGCCAAGCCTCAGCCTAGCCAGACCGCGATCGGCACGGCGACCAGCCGGGCGACGGCGTCGAAGGCGAGCTTGCCACCCCCAGCGCCCGAGAACCCGACCATTTGTTTCGCCCAGCTGATGCCCCCCGACGCTTTTGGCACGATCTCCGTCGATGTCGGCTTCTGTTGCGAGGAGACCGCAGCCTACGGCACGACCATCAAGCTCAAGTCGGAGGTTGTGAGGGCTGGGGGCCACGGGGTGAGCGATGGGATGAAGGAGTGGTCTCAACTGGGCTGGTACGAGATGGCGGCTTTCGCGGTGATGCGGACCCACTGTTGCCCTGACGCGCCGGCTCTGGTCGTGGGTCAGCGCAAGATCGAGGCGTGTCGGCTGGAGGAGTCGCTCGCCTGGCTCGCCAACGCCATCGATGATGGTGACGACATGCAGCAGGCCGTGCTGGCCTATACCAACGCAGTGCGCTGCATCACGTCCAAGGGCTACGCTGAGAGTTTCGGCCAGTACGACCTGCCCCAAGGGGGTGAGCTGACGATCTTCGACCGAATTCTCCAGCGCATCGGCAAGCTTCGCAAGCCTGCCAAGGAGTGAGGGCTGGCGGCAGGCCCAGGGGCTAGCCCTACTCGAGCTTCTTCAGGAGCAGCTCGCGGGTCAGCTGTGGATTGGCCTTTCCGCGGCTAGCCTTCATGACCTGGCCTACGAAGAAGCCGAGCAAGCTCGTCTTGCCGGCACGGTAGCGGGCTGCGGGATCGGGGTTTTCGGCGATGACTGCGTCGAGAATCGGTTCGAGATCGCCGGCGGAGGCGAGCTGCTCGATGCCCCGGTCGTCCACGATCTTGACGGCGATGCGCCGGTGCTCGCCCGGCTCGAAGGGCAGCGAGACGGTGCCGCGATAGGTTTCAATGAGATCGGGGTCAATCTCGGCTTTGAGGACGCGCGCCAGCCGCGCCCAACCTTGTTTCGGGCCGGCCAGGGGAAAAAAGACCTGCCGTGGGTAGAGGCTGCGCCCGTCAAAGTCGGTGTCCAGCAGCCAGACGGCGATCTTGTCC
>JAUVCD010000852.1 GCA_030590865.1 Myxococcales bacterium
GACCTGTTGCGCATCATGCGCACCGGTACCCCGAGCGTTTACTTCTCCGGCGGCGAACCCACCATTCGTCAAGATCTGCCCGCGATCACCGCCGAGGCGCACCGGCTGGCCTATTACCCCATCATCATCAACACCAACGGAAGCCTGCTGCACCGTTGGCTGAAGCGCGACAACTGGCGATCGTGGTTGGCCCAGATGGACATCATCGTCGTCAGCCTCGATGCGCTCGATCTGAACGTGCTGAGCGACATGTGGGTCTACCCAAGAAGCGAAGAGGTGGTGCGCAACCTGCTGTTGCTGCGCGAGCTGAGCGCCGAGATGGACTTCAAGCTGATGGTCAACACGGTGATCCAGCCGGGCCAGATCGATGAGGCGCGAGCGGTGCTGGACCTAGCTTGCGACCTGGGCATCACTTTTTGCCCCGTACCGGTCAACCAAGGCCCAGCAGTCAGCCAACAGGTGATAAGCGCCCCGGGTTACCGCGACCTGTGCGAGCTCATCCTGGCACGTAAGCGCGCCGGCTACCCCATCTCGGGCTCGGAGCGAATGCTGAAGCGATTGCTCGATGGTGCCCCATTGCGCTGCCGCAACACCCTCAAGCCTCACATCGATTTCGACGGACGGCTCATGTGGCCCTGCAAGTCTTGCCAGAACGTGACGCCCGAGCCCATCAACGTGCTCGACTTCGCCGACGTCGATTCGCTCTATGCCCACGCCTGCTCGGTGATTGATCCCACCAGGTTCCACGGACCTGCCAAGAACCAATGTGGGGCCAACTGCAATTGGGCCCAGAACTACTCGACCGACTGTTACGCCCACGGGCTGGAGCATCCGCTCAGCCTGGTGAGCACCCTCCGCGATTTTCTGGGGCGCTGAGATGATCGAAGCGGTGGCGACTGCGGCACCAGGTGCCATTGGCGGGGACACGCCGACGATTAGTGATCGCGCCTTCGTCATCGACGGCGCGGTCATTGTCGTGGTCAGCCTGGCCATTGCGCTTTTCAGCCAGCAGCTGGCCTTGATGACGGTGCTTGTTCCGGTCGTGTTGACAGGCCGTTTCGTGCTGTGGGCGCGCCTGTCTGAGCAGCGCCGCGGCCACGGCGGCTGGGCCGAAGCGTTGGTATGCACGGTGTGCCTGGTCTTCGGCGCTTTCAACGACTGGAGCTCGGTGGTGCGGCACCAGATCTATGACTACACGGTGCCCCACTACTTTCCCGAGCTGTCGACCATTCCCATTTGGATGCTGCTGTACTGGGGCATGATCCTGCGCTTCTTCGTCTCCTTGTGTCGCTGGCGCCGGCTTGCCCCGCCGCTGCGACCGGACGATGCCATTCGAGGGCTGAACGGTGACCACCCATGGCTCAAAATCGGCGCTCAGGCGCTGCTGGTGGTCGGCACTCGCCAGGCGATCTACCGGCTCGCTGCCGACCCCTGGTGGTCCTGGCTGCCTTTCGCCATGGCCATCGTGATCTGGCTGGCGCTGTTCCGCCCGAGCCGGCATGACGCCAAGCTGCTCGCCCTCTTCGCCGTCGGCGGGCCAGGCATCGAGATCTGGTACATCCAGGTGGGTGATCTGCACCAATATGCCCTCGGCTGGCTCGGCGGCGTGCCGCTGTGGATTGCCTTGTGGTGGCTCTTGGCGGTGCTAGTCGGGCAAGATCTGTCCGCCCGTTTGCTGCGACTCGTCAGTGGGAGGTGAAGTGCAGACTTGCTTGCCTCCCCGCGCCACGGCTAGAAGATCGCCTCGAGCGCATGGCTCTGCACAGCACCATCAGATCAGGCGCTAGCGCCGGGTCGAGACTCGCGACCTTGCTCCTTTGGGGCATGCTGGCGACGGGTTGTGAAGACCAGCCACCACTGGCGGAGGGCTCGGAAGACACCGCGACCGCAACGACCACGTCAGCCGCCGAGCGGTCGGCGCCCGTGGTCGGGCTCGGCGATGAGGAGGCCTGGCGGGCCTGCGCGAAACGTCACGCCTCGGTCATGAACCAAGCGCCTCTGCCTGGAGCGCCGGAGGTGCAAGGCCATCGCACTGAGCTGGTGGGTCGGGTGCGGGGCGCCGCCGTGCTCTGGAAGCGAGTCCCACGACTCGGCGATTTGCCGGACGACATCAGCGCGGCCGTGAAGCGGTTCGAGCAGTCTCGAGAGCCCCTCGACGCCATCCGTGCGATCTTGGCCGATCACCGACGGGACCCAGAGACGCTCCGACGGGCTCTGCTGCGTGAGGGATATCTGTTCGTGCCGGGAGTGGAGACCGCCCTGGCTTTGGTGCAGCAGCTCAGCTTGACCCACTTGTTCGACGAGCCGGAGGTCCAGCTGTTGCGGGACGGGACGGTGCACCAACTCAGGCGGGCAAAGCACCAGCGCAAGACCCGCTACCTCCACGACGACGGTCCGCTCAAAGGCCAGCCGGCAGAGATCCTCTTCGCCGACCGAGTCGGCCTGGTGGCCGCCGAGCTGACCCGCGACACTCTGGCCATCGATTTCTCCGAAGCCCAGGAGGCCTTCGGCTTCGAGCGCATCCGCAAAGCTCACCTGACGAGCGACTGGCTGGCCGCCGAGATCCGCTATGGGTCCGACCTGTGGCTCCCGGTGGTCTTCGACGTCCGCGGTCCCAGCGCTCGCGTCCAGTGCCACGCGCTATCAGCCGCAAATGCCGACCAAGGGAAAGCAGCCTACGGCGCAGCGCTGCGCCGTAACCGCGTCCAGGCTCGCATTCGCGAGGTCGTCCATGCCCAGATCCGCGAGCAGGTCCCCTTCGACGTGGCCCGGGGCGGGACGGGGGACGACCAGGATCGGTTCCCGCTACGGGCTCGTTGGACCGAGGCCTACGACGAAGGCAGGCAGTCGTTCCGGCTCAAGGGCAAGCGGTACCCAGTCTACGACGACCTGGGCCAACCGCTGCGCCCTCAGGTGTGCATCGAGTTCCTCTACGACACCTGGGAGCGCGCCAGCGGCACCTGGGTCCAGCCGGCGACCCGGGCCGAGCCCAAGGGCCCGCTCCAGCCTCATCCGAAACACCTCACCCGCGGCGTGAGCATCGAGGCTTTGGGCGTCGTGAATCGGCGCCGAGTCTCCAAGTTCCTCCAATACGCCAAACAGCACCCAGAGACCTTCGAGGTCTGGACGGCCCCGCCCGACGAGCGGGTCGCCTTCGCCAAGCACGAACGCTTCTTCGCCCACCTGGAAAAATACGCCGACCAGTTTCGCCGAGGTGACATGTTGGTGGTCACCCGCTTCAAGCAGACCAACCGGGCGCGGAACCACACGATGATCGTAATGGAAACCGATCCCTTCGTCGGCATTCCCACGCTGGTGGCAGGCAACGCCGCCAAGCCGCGCATCCAGACGCTCGATGGGGTCATGCAGATATCACCGCGACGCTACCTGGAGCTCCGGATTCGGCCGCAAGCCAGCT
>JAUVCD010000994.1 GCA_030590865.1 Myxococcales bacterium
GGCACCACCGCCGTTGACTCGAAGGAGCCTATCGACGGGGACACTCGTTTCATGATCGGCTCGATCACCAAGTCGTTCTCGACGTTGCTGCTCGCCACGCTGGTCGACGACGGTACGTTTGACTGGCAGACCCCTGCCCAGCGGGTGTACCCCGCCTTTCGACTCGCCGATCCGGAGCTCAGCAAGCAGGTCCAGATGGCTCACTTGTTCTGCGCCTGCGTCGGTGCACCACGGCAGGACATGGAGCTGTTGTTCTCGTTTGTCGATGAGCGCGCGAAGGACACCATGGCGCAGGTCGCCGAGATGAAACTCACCAGCAAGTTTGGCGAGACGTTTCAATACAACAACCAGCTGACGGCTGCGGGCGGCTTCATCGCAGGGCAGGCGGCCTTCCCCGGGGAGCGTGATCTCGACCGTGGCTATGCCAAGGCGCTGCAGGCACGGGTGCTCGACAAGCTGGGCATGAAGCGATCGACACTCGACATCGACGTCGTGCGGCGGGGCGGCAACTTCGCAAAGCCCCACGGACTCGGCACCCCCGACCGGACCCAGAAACGGGACCTCTCACTCGAGTTGTTCGCGCGCCCCGTTGCGCCTGCCGGTGCCTTGTGGTCCAGCGCCAACGACATGGCGCGCTACATCCGCCTGCAGCTTGACCGTGGCGAGCTCGACGGTGTGCGCGTGGTGTCCGAAAAGAACCTCACCCGTACCCAGACCGCGCAGATCGCGGTGGGTGCCAAGACCGGCTACGGCATGGGGTGGTTGATCGGCACCTACCGTGGCGTGCGAGCCATCGAGCACTCGGGCGGGACGATGGGGTTCTCCTCCAACGTGGTCTTCTTTCCCGAGCTCGGTCTCGGCCTGTTCGTGGTCGCCAACCGCAACGCCAGCGTCGGTCTACCTAGCGCGCTGCAGCGTCGGCTCTTTGAGCTGATGTTCGATTCCCTCGAACCACGGGCCGAAAAAGATCTGACCCACTCGCTTGCCGAGCTCGAAAAGGTGCTCGACAAACAAGCGGGCATGGTGAGCGAACTGCCGTTGCCCAAAGCCGTTCTTGGCCGCTATCGAAGCAAGCTGCTGGGCGACATGACCATCAAGCCGCTCGGCAAAGGGGCCACGATGGAGGTGGGCGAGTGGAAGGCGAGCATCGGCGTCTACGAGCCCAAGGAGCGCGCTGACACCTTGGTCCTCATCGACGGCCCGCTCCAGGGTTTGCTGCTCCAACAAGAAGACAGCGCCGGCAAGCCGGTGCTCGTGCTCAAGCATTCGCAGACCGACTACGTCTTCGACAAGCTCTAGCGCAGCGGCCCATGACCGTGGGCCCATCAGCGCCTGATGCCAGCTTGTCCGCAAGGGTTCACGATGTCCTGACAGGGCATGGGGACAGCCCCAAGCCACTTGCCGCGCCTCGAGCCCTTGTCTAAACGGAGACAGGGGCGGTGAGACGTGCGGAGGAACCGTGCGGCGAGGCGTTCCAGTCCCATGCAGCCACTGGCTGCTTACCTGTCCAAGGAGCTTCTCTCATGTCCCTTCGTTCGATGGTTCCGGTCGCCACCTTCGCGCTGGTCGCAGCGGTTTTCACCACCGGTTGCCCCGCTGAGCAACAGGGGGCAGGCAAGCAAGACGTCAAGTCGTCCACGCCTGCTGGCTCCGGCAAGCCAGTCGCGACAGGCACCAGCTCGCAGGCTGCTGCGGCTCCAGCAGGGGCTCAGAGCGGCGCGCTCGCCATCACGGGCACAGTGAAATACACGGGCGAGAAGTTCGACATGGAGGTGCCGCCCAAGCGCAAGAAGGCCGAATTCTGCAAGGACAAGGCGATCAAGCACAACGGCGTGATCATCTCAGGCAGTAACGCCTTGCAGGACGTGTTCATCGCCATCGCCGATGGGCAGATCAAGGGCGCGCAAAAACCCGCCAAGCCGGCCACGCTCGAGCAGAAGGACTGCATGTTCGTGCCCCGGATCTTCGGCGTCCTCCCCAAGCAGGAGATCACCTTCAAGAACAGTGACCCGATCACCTACAAGATCAAGGCCAGCAAGGGAGCGGACGAGGCCTTCAAGATCGAGTTGGCCAAGGGTGCCGAGCCGGTCAAGAAGGCCTTCGACGCTCTCGGGATCTACCAGGTCAACGCGGAGGGCCACCCCTGGTTGCGGACCCTGGTCGTCGTGACCGACAACCCCTACCACGCCGTCACCGGAGCGGACGGGACCTTCAAGATCGAGAAGGTGCCTGCAGGCAAGTACAAGGTCATTGCCTGGCACTCGCTGTGGGGGAAGAAAGAGGCGACCGCCGAGGTCAAGGGTGGGACCGCCACCGTCGACTTCGAGTACGACGGCGCCGAAGACGAGCCGTCGGAGAATGCCGGCGAGCTCGACGATCAGTTCGAGTAGCGTTGCGCCTCTGGGGTCGAGTCGCGAGGGGGAGGAGCGTTGAGCCACCCCTCGCGGTGGCCGGCGCGTCCTGCCGGCTAGGCCCCATCGTCACG
>JAUVCD010000072.1 GCA_030590865.1 Myxococcales bacterium
AATCGCTTGATATGCGAAAATGGGGGGACGTCGCTGCGAGACAGCAAAAATCCCGACCCAACTTCACCCGTCGTAGGGACCGCAGGTGCCCGACTCCTCTTGGCACCAGATGAAGAAGGTGGCGCCGTTGGTGGGCTCGGCGTCGCCTAGGAAACGGAGCGTTCGCTGCTCGGTTGCAGGGCAGGAAGAGACGATTTCAGGGTTGCCGATGGGTGGGAACACGTTGGCGTCGAGATAGCACCAACCGTCCACGGGGGTCCCGTTCGGGGTGATTGGGATCTGGCTGACGTCGTTCTGACAGGCTGTCTGAGCCTCGCCGGTCGTCTGGGCGATCTCACAGAAGCAGTTCCAGCCTGCAAACTCGTAGAGGGGGTCGTCCTTGATGGCGGCCAGGGCTGGGTCGTCTGGGCCAAGGGGATGATGGGCAGCTCCGTCGCAGGGGCAAGCGGCCGTCTTGCGTGCCTCGACGGTGCGGCAGCTCACCAGGCCGTCCGCATTCGGCGTGAGGGAGTAGGGCATGCACTGACCGCCAAATACTGCAATCAGCGGCGTGAGAATGCGGGTCATGGCTGGGCGAAAGCCGAAGTCCGGCAGCTTGGGATCGGTGAGCTGAGCGGGACAGATCGAGCCGATGATGCCCTGGGGTCCAGCACCTTTCAGCACCCTCAGCTGGCGGATGCCTGGGTAGGCTTTGGCGCGCACTTGGGTGGTGGGCGTGGCCGGATCGCACAGCGGGTTGTCGTTGCTCGGATTCGAGCAGTCGCAAGCGATCTGGTTCGGATCGGTGCAGTCCCGCGGCTCGGGCAGCGGGAAGATGCAGGCGTACTGGAGGTCGTCCCGGCTGGGGATTGAGTACTCCGAGCCGTTGATGGGGTTGGGGCTATCCGTACCGGGCGGCTGCACCCCATCGCCGGTCACCGGATTGGCGCCGCTGCGTGGCTCGACCGACTCGATCATCAGGGGATCGGTGGGTGGCTCGTAGCTCTCCGGATCGCCGAGGATGATGTCCCAGACGCCGTTCATCGCCAGCTCGTCGCCGCTCTGGAAGCCGCCGACTGGCTGGCCCTCGGGGTTCAATCCGTCGAGCAAGTCGGGGGTTCCGTCCGATCGCTGGCGGGCGATGTCCTGCCAGGGGACGCCCACGATGCCGGTGATGAAGACCAGCCCGGCGTCGCGCACCGTGCTGTTGTAGTCGGTCAGATCGAGATTGGTGAACAGCGGGTTCTGAACGATGTTGCCGTTCCGATCGCTCACCTGCTGGGCCGTCAGACCGGTCACGTAGCGGTCGACGGGCCACAGAAAATCGATGCCGAAGCGACGCTTCTGGTCGAAGCAGCGCAGGTTGATGTTGTCCTCCAGGTTGCCCAGCATGCCGTCGCAGTCGTCGTTCTCGGCGCTGCAACCGTCCGCCGGTCCTTGACCGCAAGAGCGGCAGCAGGCGCTATTGGGGTCAGTCGCGCAGGCCGCTCGCGGTTTGGGCAGATGGTAGGGATAGCTGCCGCCCGGCTGGTAGGTTTGCGCGGCGAAGTAGAACTGTCCGCCGTCGCGAATGGAGCAGTCGTTCTCGTCGCTCAGCATGATGATGAGAAGCAGGGAGTCGGGCCGCAAGAAGGCAGCTCGTTGGGCGAGCAGCGTCTCGTCGGTGCCGAGCAGGTTGGCCTTGCTATCCAGGATCTCGATCACGTCATAGGGGTCGGGATCGATCAGGAAGCGGTACCAGGCCTCGAGGATCGACTCGTAGCCGCAGCCGATCTCGCCGACACCGGCCACCATGGCGCCGAGCTTGTCGATCAGCGCCTCGTGGTCGGTTTCGCCCTGCGGACTATGAGTCGGGGCCTCAGTCGACGGATCCCAGACCAGGAACTTGTGGCCGTTCCAGCCTTCGATGGCAGGCGCGCCTTGATCGGTGTCGGAGCGGTTGATCAGATGGCCCTTGTCGTTCTCGCTGAGGATGGTCGCGGCGTCGCAGCTGTCCGCGCCATGCCCGCCGAGGCTCGATGACAAGACGCCGATGTGGATGTCGACGATGGGCCGGCGGGCTCGCCGGGTGCCGGCTGGGCATGGGTCCTGGGGATCGCTTGGTGGGTCGTCGCTGTAGCTTCCGTCCGCTTGAAGGCAGCGAGGATTGACCAGCTCGCCCACCAGATCGGCCACCGCCAGGCTCAGAATCTGCTGCTTGTCGGCCATCGAGCGGGAGTTGTCGATCACCAGCAGCAGATCGATCTTGTCCACCGAGCTGCGGGTCAGGCGCGCGGCGAAGCCGTGGTAAGTGCAGCGGCCCCGCAGCTCGACCGACTGGCAGCCCCACAGGGAAGAGGCCACGACCAGGAGGCCGAGCAGGAGCGCGGCCCGCAGCCGGCGAGAAGCGGTACGCATAACAATCCCTCGGAGCAATCGCGCTTGCGTGACTGCTCAATAGTGGTGCAGGCACCCAAACGTGACTGCAGTGCCCAACCTCGCAACTTCGGTGCCACCGAATCCAGGCGCAAATTCGGTTGCCTCTGCCCGGATAGCGCCACCGCGGTTGGCGATTGCCATCCAAAGCTGACAACTCACTTGCTCACGTCGTCACCTCCTCACGTGAGCACCCCAAGGGCTCGGCCGCCCCGCTCCCACCCGGGGTCAGCGGGCGCCTTGGCGCCTAGGGCCGAGCCGTTCCGCCGTGTCCTGGTGGTAGAAGTCTCGCAAGACTCTGTAGAGCCTGGGATGTCGCTCCCGAAGCGGCACCGGCTTCTCGAAGAACAGCTCGGTGGCGACGGCGAAAAACTCGGCCACATCGGTTGCCCCATAGGGATCGAGGAGGGTGGGCCTTCCTTCTTCGGTGTGTCTGCAGAGGCGCTCGTAGGCTTCGGTCATGACGGCCACCCATTGCTCGAGCTGCGTGTCACCCATAGGCGGCGTGCCGTCCACCAGGCCGTCGAGCATGTCGAGCTTGTGGGCGAACTCATGGTAGACGAGATTGCGTCCGTCCCGCCCGTCCCGTCCGCCATGGCGGGCGCTGCGCCACGACAAGATCACCGGGCCGCGCTGGTAAGCCGTGCCGAGAACGGGAACCCGCTCCTCTTGTCGTATGAGACTGTCACCATCGATGCGCGAGCGAGGTAGGACATAGCCAGCGGGGTAGACCAGCACGCTCAAGACGTTGCGGTAGTAGTCGTGTTTCAGGCCAAGCAAGAGAAGACCGGCCTGGGCGGAGACGGTCACCTTGACCTCGTCGGTCATCTCGAGTCCGCCGCATCCCTCCCAGTGCTTCTCTGCCACGAGAACTTGCACGAGCCCTTCCAGCTGCTGTCGCTCTGGGGTGTCTAGCAAAGCCCAGTGCTCCACGTTGCGGTCGACGAGCTCTTTCCAGACGGCCGGGAATGGGTGGCCGGTGATCTTCTTGCGGCGTCTGTTCTTGAACCAAGAGAAAAGCATCGTCCGAATCGAGGATAGGGGTCAGGTCCGGTATTGTGGCATGGCCGCCCCCTCCGGCGGGCCCTCAACCTCCAGGTGGCTCCAAGCCGGTCGACAGGATCTGACAATCGATCTGCTCGGTGCCACAGCCACAACGATTGCCGCCCAGATCGTCGAAGTGGGGCGGGTGGCCGAGGCCATAGGCGTCGGGCTCGCCGTTGATGTCCAACCCATTGCAGTCGAAGTGCACCCTGTCGATGGTCACCGAGCCTCCGAAGTTGGCCAGGCCGGCTCGCTCGTTGCCGCAGATGAACGAATCGGCCAGGCGCAGATCACCGTCGACCGAGCCGTTGAGATCAGCATCGAAGCCCAACAGCACGATGCCATCGCCGTAGAGCTGGTTGGAGCTCGGCGTCATGTCGCGCAGGACCGTGTCGGTGATCTCGGTCGAGTTGCCTTGCAGCAACGCCCCGACACCCGCGCCTCGCTCGACTAGGCACCGTCGGATCGAGATGATGGCAGGCAAGTGGGGAGAAAGTAGCAGCAATGGGATGCCCGCTGGCGAGGGCTCGATGTCTCGGATCACCGTGTCCTCGACCGTTACGCTGGCGTCATAGGCGCTGATCCCGTGAGTGCCGACTCGCTCGATCAAGGAGCCTCGCATCTGCAGGTGCGCACCACCGTTGCTGCCCCACACTGTGACCCCCGCATTGGCGTCGTGGAGCCACAAGCGCTCGATGACCACGCTGGTGTCCTCCGCAGCCGAGAGCCCACCACCGCTGAGCGCGACGTCATGCACCTGGCTACCGCTGCCCCCGGCTCGGACCCAAATGGCGGTGCCGCCACTCGACGGGCTGATCTCGACCAACGATGGACAGCGGCCCCTCAGCTTCACCTGCTTGTCGATCTCGACTGCCGACGGATAGCGTCCCGCTGCGATCGCCACGGTGGCGCCGGCGGTGGCGGCGGTTAGCCCATCGCCGATGGTCGTCCAGGGTCGCTCCATCGAGCCGTCGCTGTCCGCGCCGACGTAGGCGCCATCGACGAATTCGGTGTTGCTGTCCGTCGGGATGTCCCCCCAGGTTCCCTCGCCGCAGGGGGCCACCTCGCGGCAGCTCTGCTCACCTGGGAGGGCCATCAAGCCAACCGGGCAGGGGTTGGCCGGTAGCACCCCGCCGCATGATGCCTGGCCATCGGTGCCTGCAGGGTCCACCTCCTCCGCTCCGCAGCCGCTGCCGGCAAACCACAGCATTGCGCCCCAAACCAGGGGTGTCGACCGACCCATGATTTCGAGCATAGCAGCCGCTGGAGCTCGACTGACGCTTCCGAGCGCGCCGAGCGCCGCAAGCTCGCCGGCATGGTCTATGCCGTGCACACCACGAGTTACCGCGGCTAGTCGGCGGCAGCGACGGTCGTGTGGCTGCGCGGCATCGGGGCGGCGCTGCCAGGGAGCCGCGACCAGGGAGCCCGGCGCGAGGCTGCCTCGGGCTCAGACCAGGGCTGCCGCGCGAGACTCCGCTCGCCGCGCGCTCGAACCTCGTCGGCCAAAGCTCCTTCCGCGGCTGCGGCAAAGGCCTCCGCGAGCCCGGCGGCGGACGAGAAGCGGTGTTGGCGTTCCTTCTCGAGCGCAATCGCTAGCACTAGCTCCACGTCTCGGGGTAGCGAGACGACCACCAAGGGAGAGACGGGGCGACTCAGAACCACGGCGCGCATCACCGAAAATGGATCGTCCCCTACGAAGGCTGGCCGTCCGGTGAGGCAGCGGTAGGCGATGACGCCCAGGGAAAACAGGTCAGCGCGGTGATCCACCGCTCGGCCCAAGGCCTGCTCTGGCGCCATGAAGCCCGGGGTGCCGATGACCGCACCAGCGGTGGTCAGCGGCTCGGTATCGTCGTGGGTGCTCTTCGAGATCCCGAAGTCGAGAACCCTCCAGCGGACATGGCCATCCCGATCCGAGCGGAAGACGTTTCGCGGCTTGATGTCCCGGTGGACGATGCCGGCGCTGTGGGCGGTTTTGAGCGCCGCTGCGACGTGGGCCACGATCTCTGCCGTCTCGGACAGGGAGATCTGGTCCTGCTCTCTCAAGTAGGTGGACAAGTCGCAGCCTTCGAGCAGCTCCATGGCCAGATAGGGCGAGCCGTCCGTCATGCGACCCGTCTCGATGACTCGGACGATGTGGGGAGAGTCGAGGGCGCTGCAGGCCCGCGCCTCTCGAAAGAAGCGCTCCAAGCTGTGCGAGTCGTCTTGCAGCGCTTGGTGGAGCACCTTGAGCGCGACCTCTACACGGAGCGTGTCGTGCCACGCCCGGTACACCTCGCCCCCGCCGCCGCGTCCCAAGATCTCGCCCACGTCGAGGGGGCCGATCCGTTGCCCGCTGAGCCGTCCCCGCTGGCCGGCTCCTTCGGCCACGTCGAGTTGCGCTTGAGCCTCGGCGAGCTGAGCATCGCGCCGCGACAGCTCACGTCCTACGCGCTCGGCCTCCTCGACCGCCCTACGGGTCGCCTGGCGGATCCTGCGAGCCAGCCAGAAGGTGAGCGCCAGAATCGCCTCCAGCGCAAGGGCGAGGGTGGCGAAGAGCTGGGCGTTGAAGTTCACCCCACCGGCCGCGAGATCCCGCATGGGGATCACACCCGCGACGGTCAGGGCGGCGAGGATGAAGTAGCCCCCTGCCAGCGTCGCGTAGACCACCAGGCCTTTGAGCGCCCAGTCGCCGATGCCATAGGCAAACACCAGGACGCACATGACCGTGCAGGTGGCTGAGCCGATGCCCAGGTATGCGACGGCTGCCAAGGTGGCCAGGCTCATGATGACCCCTACGGCCAGCAGTATCGGCTGGGGCACCAAGCGGCGTCGAAAGACCACTACGATCGCCACGCAGGCCACCGCCGCCAGCGCCACGGTTGCGGTCGCCAGCCAGTGCAGCGCCGTCCTGTTCGGTGCCATCTGCAGCGCCACCGCGCCGATGGTGCAAATCACCGCGCCCATGCCGACGGCACGCCGCGCCCGCAGGTTCTCTGCGTCACGGATGATTTGGGAGGCGCTGTGGGTCGACGGTGGGACCCGGCGCGTGGTGGGCGGGGGTCTCACGGACGTGTCCCATAGCGTTTGAGCAGCTTGCCGAGGTAGCTACGCTCGATGCCGCAGCGGCGCGCCGCCTCGGAGATGTTGCCGCCGCAGCGTTCTAACAGCGCCGGCAGGTAGGCGCGGTGAAACGCGTCGAGCACCTTGTCCCGCTCCTCGGTGTAGGGACGGTCCGGATCCACGGAGGAGCGCATGACCTGGTCCACCGAGGTCTCGCTGCTCGCTGGGCGCGCCGTGAGATCGCCCAACGCCAAGTAGGCCTCGACGGCGTTGCGTAGCTCGCGGACGTTGCCGCGCCAGGGGCGCTCGCGCAGCTCGCCGAGCATGTCCGCGGGCAAATCGGGAGCGCCAGCTCGTCGTGCGAAGGCATGGACGAGCAGCGTCACGTCGTCCCGTCTTTCTCTGAGCGGCACGACTCGGATCGCGATGACGGCGAGGCGGTAGTAGAGATCCTCGCGGAAGCGCCCAGCCTCCACCTCCGCTCGCAGCTGGCGGTTGGTCGCCGCCACCACTCTCACCTGGACGCGGTTCGGGTGGGTGGCACCGACGGCTTTGACTTCGCCGGACTCCAGCGCGCGCAGCAGTGTTGGCTGCACATCCAGTGGGAGCTCGCCGACCTCGTCGAGAAACAGCGTGCCGCCGTCGGCGGAGACGAAGGCACCGGGGCGATCCTCCGTCGCTCCGGTGAAGGCTCCTTGCCGATGGCCGAACAGCTCGCTCAGTGCCAGCTCGCGGCTGAGCGTCCCGCAGTTGAGCACCACGAAGGGACCTGCAGCGACTCGCGAGCCGCGGTGGATCGCTTGGGCGACTAGCTCTTTGCCCACGCCCGATTCTCCCTCCACCAGGACGTTGACCAGCGAGCCTTCCAATCGCGCGAGCAGGGCGAAGAGGTGACGCATGGCTTCGGATTTTCCGATGATGCCGCGGTAGCTCTCGGTGTCATCGACGAGATTCGTCAGCTCAGAGGTGTCCGCGTCGATGGCCAGATCGGCCTTGCCGACTCGGATCCGGCTGCCTGGCGATAGGGTGACCTTTTCGATGCGCTGCCCGAGGTAGAAGGTGCCGTTGGAGCTGCCCAGATCCTCCACCTCCACGCCTTGAGGACAGAGGGTGAGGGCCACGTGCTCACGAGAGGCGGTTTCGTCGTCGATGATCAGATCTGCCTTGGAGCCTGCGCCCACGACACAGCGGCCCAAGCTCAGCCGGTACTCGGCCGGCGAAGCTCGCACCCCGGATACCCGAATCACCGCGCCTAGCGGAGGGGGAAGCATCCTCGCTACCGTCTCGGTGGCGCCGTCGCGCGGTCGGGGCCTGTCAGAGTCGCTCATGGTCGACGGGACCCATTCTAACGCGTAACTCAGCGGGAGTGCGGTCGGAGGGCAGGGGGCAGCGGTCGCCTTCGAGGTGGGCCTGTCATGCCCGGTCGCGGGCCTAGAGGGCCCAATCGGCACCGCCACTGGACTGGAGTGTCTGTGATTACAGCACGTTATCGTCTGGCATGACCCGTGCTCTTGGGGGAGTCACCCAAACACCTCACCCTGGAGCAAGCCATGACCCGACCGCTGCGCGCCACCGCCCGTTTCATCAGCACCTCCGTCCTCGTGGGAGCGCTCGCCGCCTGCGGTGGCGCCGACGAGTCGCTCAACGACCCGACGGGGAGCTCGAGCTCCGGTGAAGGAGCAGGTAGCGGCACGTCCTCCGGCGATGTCGGCGGCTCGGGCTCCGGCGGGGGCGACAGCACCCCAGATGATGCGGTCGACTTCAGCTTCACCCCGAGCAACCTCGCGGAGGTGGACGTGGATGCCGGGGGCCCTGACGTGGAGCTCGGCACCGATTGCCACGAGACCTGGATCGACACGACGTCCGGGCAGTTCGCTTGCGGACTCACCGTCCCCTTCGTCACCGTCGACCAAGGTCCGGGGCTGCCGGACATCACGGTGTTTCTCGTCGACAGCCTGCACCTGCACATCGGCGTGGACATTGCGGTCAAGGGCAGCAATGCCTTGGCCATCGCCTCCAAGGGAGACGTGCTCATCGAAGGACGGCTCTTCGTTCGCGGTTTCTCTCGCTGCGGCGGTGACGGCGTGCCCGGGGGCTTCGCCGGCGGCAGCGCGCTCTCGGTGCAGGGCGACGACGGCGGTGGCCCCGGTGGAGGCCAAGGGGGGCTTACGCGAGCTGGCGGCGGTGGGGCCAACTATGGCGGTCATGGCGGCGTGGGTGCCGAGTCGGGGGACGGTGCCGTCGGCGGTGAGGCCGGCACGAGCTATGGCACCGACGTGCTGATTCCGTTGCTCGGCGGCAGCGGCGGTGGCGGCGGCGGCGATTTGGACGGGAAGTGCGGAGGCTCGGGCGGTGGCGCTGTGCTCCTCGCCTCGTCGACCTCGGGGGTCGTCGCCAACAGCGGTGGCGTCAACGCGGGCGGCCGGGGCGGGGGCTGGGGGGGGGGCGGCGGTAGCGGCGGCGCCATCCTGCTCGAGGCCCCGCAGGTGGAGGTAGCTGGCGTGGTCGCTGCCAATGGTGGTGGCGGGGGCGGCTCCCATTCCTGTGGGTGCAACGGCGACTGGAACGGCGATCCTGCCTGCGGCGGCGACGGGGCCTACGCTGATGGCGGAGTGGGCTCGAGCTCGGTCAACGCTGACGCGGGCAACGGCACGGTAACCACCAACCATTTCGCTTGTTCTGGCGGTGGCGGCGGCGGTGCCGGGCGCATTCGGATCAACACGCAGTCCGGCAGCGCGCTGCTGCTCGGCACCGTGAGCCCCTCGCCCGCCCTCGGTCTGACTACTGAGGGCACGCTGGAAGGCTAGAGGCGAGCTGAAGAGCGCGTCTGCGCAAGCCGGGTGAGGAACACGAGAGGCTCGACCTCGTCGGCGTCGTTGAGCCCGCTTTGGCTCGGGCGCTCATCCTGGCAGCCGAGGCGCAGCAGTGGGGTCTAGTTGCTCAGCTCGCCGACGAGTTGGCCGAGCGACGGCGAGCCAGGGACAGCACGTCTGTGGGTGGTGGGGCGCTCGTGTCCCTCGACGAAGCGGGCTCGGCAAAGGTCACAGGCAAAGGCCGTCAGTAGTAGTAGCAGCCTGGAGGAGTGGTGGAGCCAAGGCACTGCAGGTCGAGTGTCTCCAGCTCCCCCTCGCATCCGGCGCCTGGGTCGCCAATCCACCCGCAGCCTTCACCCGCGCACTCAAGGAGCGCGATGTAGGCTGCACGGCACAGCTCCTCGCTGCCGCCCGCCGGCATTCCGTAGGCGAGTGAAGTTCCGCCGACTATGCTGAGCTGCGCATAGTCGGCGGAAGCTCAACCAGCACCGGCCTGAGCCGCCGGTGACTACCGCATCGTGATGAGTCTCGCCGATGAGCTGCTCGCCCCCGCCACAGCGCATGGACTTTTTTTTGAGATCCAGCAGTGCGTCGGCTTCCTTGAGGCGCTTCTGGCTCTTCGCTTCGACGGAGGGGCCTCACTCGAGGCCACCGAGAGCCTCTTGCTCCCAGCGTTCAGTCGCCCTCGCAGCAAACCCGGCGACCGATGGAGGCCCCGAAGCTCCAGCAACCACGACCTCCGCTGTCCCGAGAATCGAGAGAGCCGAGAGCCGAGAGCCGAGCATCGAGCGCATCGAGCCGCGAGCTTCGAGCTTGTCGAGCTTCGAGTTCATCGAGCCCCGAGAATCGAGAGCTCGGAAGCGTGAGGGAAGCGGGGTCGTTCGGGGGTTCGAGCGCGGGGCGGAAGGGGTCCTAGCTACCGTGACCGCACCACCACGTTGCGCCAGCCGTCGAGCAACTCTGCCGGCGGCTCCGGGTGGGCGATCGGTGCGGCGGCGATCACCTGCTGGGGAGCCCGGGTCCCACGAGCCACCGCCCGCTCGATGGGCGGCAAGAGCGTGGGTTCGTAGATCGCGCCGAAGGGCTCGACGCCCCCTCCTCCGAGGCGTGGCAAGACGGCCCAGACGGCCGGACGCCGCTGCTCGGCTAACCACTGGACGTGCCGGGCGCCGAAGCCTGGCTGGTCACAAGCAACGCAGAGCCAAGCTCGCTCCGGATCGTAGCGCAGCAAACCCAGCAGACCGGCCAGCGGCCCCTCCAAGCCCGGTACGTCGGGCAGCACCGGCGACAGGCCGGGCCGGAACGACTCGGCGCCACCACCCACCAACAGCAGACGATCACCACAGGGGCGCAGCTGGGCCACCAGTCGCTCGACCGATGGAATGTCGAAGGACGCCGAGTCGCCCGAACCATCCGAGGCGCTGCCCCCGATGAACAAGGCGATCCCAAGGGGACGGGTGCGCCAGGCGTCATCGAGCCACGACGCCACCAGCTGCTCAGCTTGATCGAGCCGCTGGTCGCTTAGCGCGAGTCGGCCGATCACCTGTCCCGTGTCGATGGTGGGCCGCGGCTCGGGGTGTTCGAGCACCAGCTTCGGCAAAGCCGAGTCCTTGTGCCCTTCGACCAGCACCAAATCGAGATCCGCGGGTAGGCCCGGCAGCACGTCGGTAAGTGGCACCGACCCGCTTTCCCGGGTTCGAACGAAGTGCTGGGTCGGATCGTGGGCACAGACCGCCGCAGCACCGGCCGCGAAGAAACGAGCAGTGTCCTTGCCCGCCGGGTCCAGGTCGAGCTGGTGGGAGTCGTGCTTGACGACCCCGACCCGCAAGCCACGAGCCGCTAAGCGCGGCAGCAAGCGCTCGATGAGCGTCGTCTTGCCCGCACCAGAGTAGCCACAGATCGCTAGAACAAGCCTCACACTGGTGCTCCATGACCCCTGCCCGAGACGTCGCGGCTTGGTTAGCTCGGCCCGGGCGCGTTGTACAGTACCGCTCGATGTCCCGCGCTGGAGCACCAGATCTGGGGGTCCATCGACAGGTGCTGACGTATGCTCCCCTGACATGAAGACTTCCACGCTGCTCGTCGTCACCAGCATGGCGCTTTGCACAGGTTGCGATCGGACCGCTGCCATCGACCTCGAGCCTGAGTCTGCTGAAGCTGAGCCGACGGTCGCCAAGTCACCCACACCGGTCGCCACGGCATCGACTACCGCCGCTGCACCGAAGCGCAACGCTCTGTTCCTGGGCTTGTTTGGAAAACAATTGCCCACCGACCTCTGCAAGTCAGAACAGTACTTCCGGGCCTGTTTCCAAGTCACCGAGGAGCGCTGCAAGCAGGTGGTCACCGAAGAGCTGGACAAGTGCGTGACCATCCACGCCGCGACGCTGCCCCTGGTCCGCGATGGCCAAACGGGGGCCGCCGCAGGCCGCGTGCTCGGCCAATGTGCCGGTACCGCCTATGACGTGCGCCTGATCGGCAAACGCATCCAGTCGAAGCGCTGCAACGACCCGTCCCAGTGGGTTGGCAAGTGACGACGATCACTGGCGACATCTGCAAAGCGTGCCGGGTATAGTCGAGTCACCCGAGGCTCCGGCCGGGGCGCAACTCGACCGTCGCGCTCCGCCGTGCAGGCAGCGGCACTGAAGGCTCGACCATGCGAAAAACACTCATACTTGCCGTCGGTGTGGCGGCAGCGGCGATTGCGGCGGTAGTGGGACTGGGGAGCGATAGTCCACCGCCCAGGGCTCCCATCTCCGGCGCAGCAGACGGGCCAGGCCGCGGGACGAGCACGGCGATGCCCAGGCCGGCCGGCGGCGTTCACGGCGGCGACCCACAGGGGGTGATCGCTGGCGCTGTGCTCGAGACCATCCAGGTTTCAAGCTACACCTACCTGCGCCTCGAGAGCCGCTCGGGTGAGCTCTGGGCTGCCGTGCCTCGCACCGATATCGCGGTCGGGACTCACGCTGAGCTGCGTGATGCCGCCCTGATGCGCAGCTTCCGCAGCGACTCGCTCGACCGCACCTTCGACGAGATCTACTTCGGCGTGCTGGCTCAACCCAAGGCTACCCCCACCGCCGCCAGCGCGGCCGCCAGTGCCCTGCCGGCAGCTCCCCACCAGCACGGTTCTGCCGCCAAGGCGGACGTCGGCAAGGTGCCGCCAGCCCAAGGAGACAACGCCCGCACCGTCGCTCAGATCTTCGCCCAGCGAACCGAGCTGGCGGGCAAGCGAGTGCGCTTGCGTGCCCAAGTGGTCAAGGTGGTGGGAGGCGTGCTGGGGCGCAACTGGCTGCACCTACAAGATGGCAGCGGCACGGCGGAGCAAGGGGACCACGATCTGGTCGCCACCACCCAGGCAGAAGTGACTGTCGGCCAAACGGTATTGGTTGAGGCCCTGGTGGTCATCGACAAGGATCTGGGCTCAGGGTACCGCTACTCGGTGTTGTTAGAGGACGCCACGGTCACCCCCGAACCCTAGTCATGCGCATTTCCGAGGCAGCGGCACCTGCGCTCGTCGCGCTGCTCAGCAGCCCCGTGCTGGCCCAACCGTCAGCGACCGCCGCTCCTTTGCCGCCCCCGCCCGCGGATACTGCTCAGCCTGCCACCGCGAGTGACCACGATCGATTTCACTGGTCCATCGCCTCAGACACCTATCTACGGCTCTTCCAACGGGCCATGCTGCCCGGCCCCAACGGCGCGCTGGTCGAGTCGCAGATTGCCGTACCCCTCTACGAGTACGCCTCGTTGCGAATCGTGGACATCGATGTGCCATGGCAAGCCGACAGCCTGGACCTGGAGCTGTCAGCCTGGGGCAACGTCGAGCTGGGCGAGCAAGACAGCGAGTACCGACGAGTCGACGGCGACCTCACGGTCGCCAACCTGCGCCATCGCGTCGGGCCAGCCCAGGTGACCCTGGGCCGTCAGATCTATGCTGGCGGTGCCGCCCGCTTCGTGCGCTTCGACGGTCTGGCCGTCGGCCTAGAGGCTCCCCTGGGTTTCGGTGTTCGGACTTACGGCGGCTACACGGTGCTTCCCCGTTGGACCATGGCACCGGGCTACCACTTACTGGGCTCGGTGGCCGACACCTTGGTGAGCTCACCAGACCGCCTGCCGGACCCCAGCCGGGAGGACTATTGGGTCGCCGGCTGGCGGGTCCACTATCGGCTGACCGGCATGGGTGAGATCGGCGTCTCGATGCACGAGCAGCACGAGGCGTCGGCGCTGGGACGCCGCGACATGGGCGCTGACTTGCGGCTCACGCCCATCGATGAGCTGGCGCTGACCGGCCAGGCCTTGGTCGACGCCGATTCCAAATCGCCGTCGGACATTCGAGCGGCGGCAGACGTCGTCCCACTTCGCGACCTGACGGTAGCAGCCGAGTACCGCTACACCGTGCCGGCCCTCTTTCTGTCGCGCCAATCGGTGCTCAGCGTCTTTTCCTCCGATGCCTTCAACGAGGTCGGTGGCTCGCTGAGCTATCTGGTCCTAGAGCGGTTGAAGCTCGGCGCTCACGGCTACGCCGATCTATTCGATGATGGGTCCAATGGATGGCGCGCCAACGGGCGGGCGCGGCTCGCCGTCGGTCCAGCCGACCAGCTCGTCCTCCGGCTGGGCTACACCCGCTACACCGGGCCCATCAACGGGTATCACGCCCTGCGCTGGGCGGCGGGCTACCAGCTCATCGAGCCGCTGCGACTCACCGCCGAGTCCTACGGGTACTTCTACGACGAGCCCATCCGCGGCTCCTCCGCGGCCTGGGTGGGAGCACTCAATGGCGAGTGGTCGTTCAGCACACGCTGGGCCACGCTGCTGGGCGGCTCGGTGGCGATCACGCCCTATGCCGAGGTCGACGCCCAGCTGCTCGCCCGGCTCCGGGTGCGGCTCGCAGGAGGCGACCGATGAGGTCCAAAGACCTAGTCGTCATCCTGTCGGTGGTCAGCGCCGCAGCCCTGCCCCTGACCGGGTGCGAGCAAGACCAGCCGCCGCGATTTCCTCATCAGAAGCACATGGCCTCAGCCAACTGCGGCGCTCCGGGCCAGCCCCCCTGTGCCAGCTGCCGCAGCTGCCACGGCGGGTTGGCCGTAGCTGAGCAGCGCGCTCTTCCGACAGTGAACCAGTGCGTCGCCTGTCACCAGGGCAGCGGCGCGATGAGGTTTGCGACCCAGCAGAAGCGGGCGGTCCGCTTCCAAGCGAAGCGGTCCATCGTCTATCCCCACGGGAGACACCAGGCGCTGTCCGCCATCGGGGACCGCTGTGACCAATGCCACGGCGGGCTGGCCGATGACGGCGAGCATGGGGCGGTCTACCCGACCAAACCCGTCTGCCTAGAGTGCCACCAAGAGGACCTCAATCGAGGCGATTGCCTCATGTGCCACCAGGACCGTACCTTCGCCACTCAGGTACCCAAGACCTTCCTGCGTCATGATCTCAGCTTTCTGCGCCGCCACGGCGAGGCAGCCACCCGCCAGGCCACGGTGTGTAACCAGTGCCACAGCCAGGCCGCCTGCGCCGAGTGTCATGATCAGGGTCAGTCCCTCTCCATCGCAGCGCGCAAGCCCGACGCCATCGACCGAGGGGTCATCCACCGAGGTGACTACCTCACCCGCCACCCGATTGAAGCGCGGCTCGAGCCCGGGCGGTGCGTGACCTGCCACACCACGTCCAGCTGTGAAGGCTGCCACCTGCAACGGGGCGTGAGCGCCGCCTATCAGGATCGACAAGGCCGCTCGAGCGCCAATCCTCACGACCTGGGGTGGCTCGGCCCTGACACGTCCTCCGCTCAGTTCCATGGCCGAGCGGCCAAACGGGACATCGCATCCTGCGCCGCATGCCACGACCAGGGCCCCAGCTCGAACTGTATTCGCTGCCACCGGCCAGGTGGCGTCGGCGGCACCCCCCACCCTGACGGCTGGAGCAGCTCGCGGTCACCCCGGGACCCGATGTGCATCTACTGCCACACTGGACGCTGAGCCAGCCGCGGGCTCTGCTACGGTGAAGCCTGGTGTCACGGTCCGAGGCACCGGAAAATCAGCACGGCACAATCAAGAGTCAGGGCAGCCGAGGGGCAGAGGAGCAAGCCACCCATGGGGGTCAGCAAAGAAGTGATGGAGCGGCTGCGCCGTCTCGAGATCCCGTTCAACCGCTTCGGAGTCGACCGCTTCGGCGTGTCTCGCAAACACCTGAAGCACGCTCTTGGCTTCCTTACCTGGTTCTATCGACACTACTTCCGCGTGAAGGTGGTGGGGATCGATCACGTGCCGCCCCGGGGACGAGCCATGCTCATCGGCAACCACTCGGGGGGCGTCGCCATCGATGCCGCCATGGTGCTGGTCTCGCTGATGATGGAGATGGACCCGCCGCGGCTCGGTCACAGCATGGCCGAGAAGTTCATCAGCCAGGTCCCCTTCTTGGCCGAGTGGACCAACCGGTGCGGACAGCTCTCTGGCCTGCCGGAGCATGCCACCAAGCTGCTCGAAGACGAGCGGTTGCTCTTGGTGTTTCCCGAGGGTGCCAAAGGCACGGCCAAGCTCTATCGCGATCGGCACTCGCTGGTCGACTTCGGCACCGGCTTCATGCGGCTTGCCCTGCAGACCGGAACGCCCATCGTACCCTTCGCTTTTCTCGGAGGCGGGGAGGCCATCCCCACAGTCCATAACGCCTATGGGCTCGGCAAATTGTTCGGCGCTCCTTACGTACCGGTCACGCCATACCTACTGGCGTTGCCCCTGCCGGCCCGTCTCCACATCCTCTACGGCGAGCCACTTCGATTCGAGGGCACGGGCAATGAGGAGGACGAAGTCATCCTCGACTACGTCAACCAGACCAAGGAGCGCATCGCCGAGCTCATCGAGCGGGGCCGCAAGATCCGCCGCGGTGAGCTCACCGGCAGCCCGGAGGCGTCGTCATGAGGATTCTGATCCCCGGAATCTCAGGCAAGCTGGGACAGATGGTGGCCAAGCGGCTGGTGACGGCGGGACACCAAGTCGTGGGCATCGATCGCCGCCGCTGGCACGACGCGCCGGAAGGCGTTGAGATCCACCACGTCGACGTCCGCAAGCGGGCGGCCGAAGACGTCTTCCGCAAGTTCCGACCGGAAACCGTGATTCACATGGCCACGGTCAGCCATTTCCAGGCGAGCGACGAAGAACGGTACCGCATCAACCTGGGCGGCACGCGCGCCATATTCAACCATTGCGTGACCTATCAGGCTGAGCACTGCATCTTCGTGGGACGGCACACCTACTACGGAGCAGCAGCCGACTCGCCGCTGTACCACTCGGAGGACGAGCCGCCGATGGGGCTCGGCTCCTTCCCCGAGCTAGCCGACCTGGTCAGCGCAGATCTCTACGCTGGCTCGGCGCTGTGGCGCTTTCCGGAGCTGAATACGACCGTGATGCGCATGTGCTACACCCTCGGCCCAAGCGGCCGCGGCACGCTGGCCACCTTCTTGCGCGGACGTCACATCCCCGCCATTCTCGGGTTCGACCCGCTGTTTCAGTACATGCACGAACGGGATGTGGTGAACGCCATCTGCGCTGCCGTGGACAAGCGCCCGCGAGGCGTATTCAACGTGGCCGGACCCCAGCCGGTCCCTCTCAGCGTGCTGGCCCGCGAGACCGGCCGGATCCTGGTTCGGCTCCCGGAATTCGTCTTCAACTTGACCCTCGGTCGCTTTGGGCTGCCCAAGCTCCCCAAAGGAGCGCTCGACCACATCAAGTACTCAATCGTGATGGACAGCACGTCATTTCGGGAGGCAACCGGCTTCGACCACGAGGTGGACGAGGTCCAGGCCATGTACGAGTTCAAATGCGCTTTCCCGGCTGAGCGACAGGCGCGCTGAGCCACTGTCCTCGGCGGCCGCTCACGACTTGGGCAGTGGCGGTGGCACGAGCCCTTTGCCGATGATCTCAAGCTCCAAGTCGGCCACCGTCAAATCGGCATAGGCCTCTTCAGGCATCCCAAGCGCTTTGGCCACCTCACGCAGATAGTCATCCTCCGCCAGATCCCAGGTGTCGTCCGACTCATGGACCGCCACGATGAGCTCGAGCAGCTGGCGCTTCTCCTTGTCCTTCTTCAGGCCCAGCTTGCTCGTCACATCGGCGACGTCCAGATGTGCGGGCTTGAAGTCCTGCAAACGCCATTCGAGCCAGTCGGGAATCGATGGCGTAGACATGGCCCGAGCGAGGAGCGTCTTCACCGTGTCGAGCTCGACTCCGGCGAGGTGCTTGTCAGCAAGGGCAGCGCCCATCAAGAGGTCGGCGATCAGATCGTGGCGTTCGCTCATGTTCCGGTGCTCTAGCAGATCGAAGGAGTGGGGGATCTTGGACGCGGGCGGCGGCGGGGACAAGAGGGTTGGAACTAGGAACTAGGGACTGGGAATGGAGAGGCGAGTGCTAGGGTGGGGGGCCGGGAGATTGGCTAGGAGCAACGGTGAGCGAACGAGACGACATCGAAGCGCGGGTGAAGGAGTTTCCGTTCTGGTACCACCGGATCGAGCTGCCCCATGGGGTGGTGACACCAGGCTGGGCGCCACTGGATCCAGAGGCCTATCGAATTCCAGAGGATTTGACAGGCAAGCGGGTGCTCGACGTAGGGGCCTGGGACGGATACTGGACCTTCGAGGCCTTACGGCGCGGTGCCCGAGAGGTGCTGGCGATCGACGACTTCTCCGACACCATGGGGGTAATCGAGCAGCGGGATCGCAAGGCTTGGGAGACCTTCGACCTGTGTCGCGCGCTGCTAGGCTACGACCCGTCGCGCTGCCAGCGCCAGGAGCTGAGCGTTTACGACGTGAAAGAGGAAGACCTGGGACGCTTCGATATCCTGTTCTTCTTCGGCACCCTCTACCACCTGCGCTACCCCCAGCTAGCCCTCGACCAGCTGAGCGAGATCTGCGACGACCAGATCTTCGTCGAGAGCGCCATCCTAGATGACTACAGCCCCTACCGCGGCGGGTTGGGCCACGGCTACGACGGGGCCGAGATGGTCATGGAGTTCTACCCTGGCACTCAATACGGCGACAACGCCAGCAACTGGTGGGTCCCGACGCTCCACTGTCTGATGCATATGGTCGGCGCAGCAGGTTTCGCCAAAGAGGCTCGGGCCTGGAAGCTGATGCCCAACCCAGACAAGCTGCCCCACTGTCGCGGCTTTGCGACGGCGCGCAAGTAGAGCCCGATCAGCAAACCCAGTCCCGATCAGAAACGAACCCGCGCCGACAGGCCGAAGATTCCGGGACCAAGCACCGGGGCAGCCAGCACATCGAGGCCCGGCTCGGGTTCAGTAGCCGGCCCCTCGTCCGACGGCTCGTCGAGGCGCACCGGCGGAGGCTTCACGTCCGGCTGATCCAGGAGATAGAGCAACAGCCCGGTGATGGCGACGGCGCTGCCCGCGCCTAGGGTTATGAAGGCAGCGGTCGCCAGATCGTCTCGGGCACCCACCGCGGTATTGTGGTCGAGCCGTTGCTCTTCAGTGATCGTCCCAGCCGCCTGGGCATCGGCGATGTCGTTGGCGTCCCCTTGATGCTTGTAGGCCAAGCCCACCAACACGCCTGTCGCAACATAGGCCCCAACAGCCGTGCCGAGCACCACGTAGGACGCCTTGCGCTGATTGGTCTGGGGCAAATCGAGGGTCAGCTTGGTCGTCGCGCCATGCTCGAAGGCAAGCTCGCTTGCATAAGCCTTGTACCCGCCCTCGGTCACCGCCACGTAATGGTGGCCTGGCGACAGCTCGAGGGGACGGGCAAATGGCGCGGTACCCAGCGAGCGACCATCGACGGTGACCTCTGCTCCATCAGCGCCGTCCACAGTGAACAAGGCTGGTTTTCCTTTCAGCGGCACATCCAGGGCCACCAAGCCCCCTTCGACGGCCTCTAGCTCTCGCTCTTCGGGGAAATAGCCGGGAGCCTGGACCACCACCTTGTGCCGTCCTGGCTTCACCTCTTGACTGAGCGGCGCCTCGTGGACCGCACCGCCATCGAGGGTCACGACAGCGCCTGGCGTCGGCGAAGAGAGCATCAACCGGGTGGAAAAAACCACCGCCTCGCTGCCACCACCTTCCTGTTCCATGGCAGCGATGTAGGGCGCCAGCTCACTGAGGGCCTGGGCGGCCTGGAGCCGCCGCCCGCCAGTCTTCACGGCATCGAGGTATTTGCGGTAATGGTCGACCGCCAACCGCAGATAAGCGTTCTTCTGATCGACCATGAATTGGCGGCGAAAGGCCTGACCAATGGAGAACAAGAGCGCCGACTTGTCGACCAGCTTGCGAGCTTCGATGAAGGCTTGCCCGGCAGCCAGAAACTGTCCGGCGTTGTAAGCTTGCACGCCTACATTGAAGTACTCCCGCGCCCGAGCTTCTGGGGTATCCGCCAAGCTCGGCCGCGCACCGCCCAGAAGCACCGCAACGACCAGCGCCAGTAGCAACGCAAACCGCCTCATGGCCTGACCCTCCCACCGCGCAGAACGCCATAGGTGAAGTAGTCCCCGATCGCGATGTCATCCACTCCGTCACCATCGAAATCGCCAGCGGTGACCACATCGCCAAAGACCCAAATCTCCTCTTCGTCAAAGGGCAAGTCTGTCCCGTCTGAGATGGACTGGAAGTCAAAGTCGGCGGCGTCGAAGTCGAGCAGCCGCACGCCGTCGGTCCAGTTCAGCACCACCAGCTCGAGGGCCCCGTCGCCATCGGCGTTGAGGAAGCTGAAATCCAAGGTCTGGACGTCCTCGGTGAGATCAGGATCATCCGAGGTGAGACTGGCCACTACAGTCTCCCCCCCCGCTCCCGAGCCCAGGCTACCTGAGCCGTCATTCCAATAGATGACGATGTTACGGTCGCCGTCGAGCAGGGCGACGTCCAGCAACCCATCGTCGTCGACGTCCCGTACCGTCGGCCGGTCCACCATCTCACCGGTTTCGAACACCTCGTTGGGCAGCACGGTGTGTGTCGTTGTGACCGTGTGGTCACGAACGAAGCCGACGGACTCGGCCGTGAAAATGGAGAGCTCTTCGTCGCAGAAGGTCACCACCTCGTCGATCCCGTCATCCTCTAGATCGAGCACCGCGACTTGGCAGCCGGCAAAATCGAGGGTGGACTTATCCTCTGCCGACTCGCCGGCACGGCTCGGTATCAGCGCGGCATTGTCATTGGATGAGACCTGCCAAAGTCGCCAACCGCCAGGCAGCAATGGATGGTCCACGGTGAGGACCACCATGCCGCCATGCTCCCAGTCGTCAGAGAACATCCCGTAGAGCGCCCACTCGACCGCTCCGACCACGATGGCAACCGTCCCCTCCAACTTGGAGAAAAGGAAAGGCGCGTGGAGCTGCCGATGGGCATTGCCACCAATCACGGCGAAGGCCAAATCCGTCTTGGGCTTG
>JAUVCD010000326.1 GCA_030590865.1 Myxococcales bacterium
AGAAGAACAGCGGATAGGCATTGCCGACCGAGGTCTGAAGCGCGGAGAAGTTCTTGCCGATGTCGCTCAAGACGCAGAGTCGCTTCTGGACGCCACAGACATCCATGGTGTCGCAGGTGCCCGACGCCAGCGCGCTGACTAGATCTGAATCGCCCTAAAGGGCCGCACCGCCGCGGATCACCAGAACCGTCTGGTCCGGAGCAGCGTCGATCACCGCGCGGTGGCCCCAGCTCTCCATGCCGTTCGGGGCATCCCCATCAGGGGATGCGAAGATGGCGATGTCAGCCACTCGCCCTTCGGCGAGGATGCCGATGACGTCGTCCATGGCGCTAGCCCCGGCGGCGTCCTCGGTGACCATCTTCCAGAGCTCGCGGTCAGTGAAGAAGTTGTCGTAATAGGTCTGGTTCAACGAATCAGCGCACTTCAGCTCCCGCTGCATGTTCATCGAGCCGGTGGGCATCCAGTCGGTGCCCAGGGCAATGCGCACGCCGAGCCGGGCGGCGGCGGTCACCACGGCGGTGTCGCCGTAGAGCGTCACGTTGGTGCGAGGCGACCAGATCAAGGTAGTGCCCTGGTCGGCCATGCGGGTGTAGTCCAGCGGCGTCAGCCCAACGCCGTGAATGTAGGCGCTCTGGGGCTCCAGCAGATCCTCACCCCCGCCGTCCTCCGAGCCGGTGCAGCGGAACTCGTTGTTGGCCTCGGCATTGATACCCTCCGAGACGTGGGGGAAGTAGGCATCGTCATCGGCGATGTCCCCCTGGGTGTCGATGCTGGGATAGGCACAACTGGACCGCAGCATGGTGCCGTTGGAGTCACCTAACGGGAAGGTCTCGTAGTGCACCGGCTCTTGACCGAGCCCCTCCTGGGCGCCCTTGTCGAGATTGCGCAAGAACCCGGTCGCACTCCCCGACCCGACCGTCGATGTCGCTCCACCGAACAAGAAGCGCAGCTCGCCCCAGCGGATCTCGTCGGTCGATGCACCGCCGCTGTAAGGGATCTCGGTATGGCCGTTTAGCCCGCGGCGCCACTCGTGCCGGTGCTCGTAACGCTCGCCCGTATCGGTGTAGGGCCAATTGTGAGCATAGGTGATGTGGTCGTGGGTGTTGATCAGCCCAGGTGAGACCACCGCCCGGGGGCAGCGGATCTCGGTCGCCCCGTCCGCCTGAACGTTGCAGCCACAGCCCACGCAGGTGATTTGCCCGCCAGCGTCGACCAGCACCTCGCCACCCACGAAGACGGTATGGGGGCCCAAGATGTCACCGACGATCAACGTCAGATCGTTACCCGCCACCACCTCGCAGGTCCCTGAGGTCAAGGGGTCGAGGGTGGCGCAAATCACCTCTTCTGCCGAGGGGGTGCAGTTTTCCTCGCAACCATCCCAGGGGATGTCATTGCCATCGTCGCACTCCTCGTCACCTTCGACGATGCCGTTGCCGCATTCGGTCAGCCACTGGCATTCGGCGGAGCAACCGTCACCATCGTCGGTGTTGCCGTCGTCGCATTCCTCACCCAGATCGACGACGCCGTTGCCACATTCGTTCTGGCATTCGGCGGAGCAACCGTCACCATCGTCGGTATTGTTGTCGTCGCAATACTCGCCTGGCTCGACGACGCCATTGCCACAGATTGCCGGCGACTCGATGGCGCAGTTTGCTGAGCACCCGTCACCGGCGACGGTGTTGCCATCGTCACAGGCTTCCCCATCATTGACGACCCCGTCACCGCAGCTCCCCCCTGATTCGGTTTCCGAACAGGAGCAGCCGGGCAGCGCAGCCACCAACACTAGGACCAGAACGAGGGCGATACGAAACGTGAGAGCAGACATGCCAACCTCGAATGCAAATCAAGCAACGGTGCTGGCGAGGGCCAGCATGGCAAACGTTGTCGCATCTCGAGGCCCGCTGCAAAGGGAAGATCGACCTGACCCACCGAAGTGGTGTCACGCTGTGACCGGCGTCCGGGCTTGGCAGCCGCTTACACGGCGAGACGCAGCGGGGCGAGGTGGCGCACCCGGGCGTCGTTCACGACGATTCGGACCTGCTGACCCACGGCGATCAACGAGCCCCAACTCACCGTAATGTGGATTTCGCCGCCGTCGCGCTTCAGCAGCCGCAGCTCGCTCGGCACCAGTGCGGCCAGCACCGGATCACCCTTCCCTCGAAGCGTGAAGCGACCAAGGGTGTCCTCTCCCTCCAGCTGGATGGCTCGAGTGTCGATGAGCTCTGCTGATGGGGTGCGAATGACGACCCGTATGTCCTCTGCACTGTTGAAGATTTCCATGCTGCCCTCCCTTTCTGTCTTTGCCTCGTTGTCCCAGTTGCTGCGCTCCCAAGAGGCGCCATTCAGCCCATATTTGTGGCTGTGTGCCATGGGCGCTGGCTGGTCCAACGGGCCTATGTCGGTTGATTTTCAGTGTTCGATCTCAGGGGTCTGGGCCTCTCTGGGCCTCTCTGGGCCTCTCTGGGCATGTCGGGCTCACAGGTTCGACGGGCAATGACGGGTGTCTCTTCAACACAACGGGTGGGAGCGAGCCTGCATTCCCCAAACCCATGCCGCGAGGGTGTCGCTACGCGCTGAGACCCACTGCAACCCACACCGGCGAGTATGCACCTACATTCCTAACTGCCGAGAGCGCGCCGACGCCCAGTGTCCGACAGTGTTCGCGACCAGCATCGAATCAAGGTGGTGCCGGCTCAACGACGGCGCGAACCACGGCCAGCAATAGGTCGCCGTAGGCGTCGATGCGCGCCGGTCCCATACCGTGAACCAGCTCGAGCTCAGCCAAGCTGGTGGGTCGTGCCGTTGCGATCTCGACGAGGGTGCGGTCGTGACAGACCACATAGGCCGGTACGCCGCGCTCTTCGGCGGCCTGCCTACGAGCTGCGCGGAGCTGTTCGAATAGGTCCCCGTCTCGGGGCTTGTCGAGACCACTAGGAGCTTGCTTGCGCCGAGCGGGACGCTTCGGCCTGGCTCGTCCCACCCGTTCAGGGGGCACGATGATCCGTGGGGACAGCTCACCCATCATCGTGGCCCGGCCCTCGGCCGTCAGGAAGGGCACCGGGTAATCGCCGGCTGTGAGATCGACCAGGGCCGCTGTCATCAACCGTCTGAGCAGCGCCATGATCCAGCGCTGAGGCCGGTCGCTCATCAGCCCGTGAGTACTGAGCCGCGTCAAACCGAGCTGGCGCATCCGCTCGGTGTCCGCACCGTGCAGGCTCGCCGCCAGCGCCGCCAAGCCAGCGCGACCGCGAAGCCGCGCGACGCCTGCCAGAGCCTTTTGGACGACGATGGCGTCTTCCTCGCTGAGGTCGTCGCTACGACGGCCATCGTCCCGGCCATCAAGCTCCTCGCAAACGTCGCAATGTCCGCAGCCGCCCAGGGTCTCACGCTCGTCGCCAAAGTAGCGGAGAATGAAATCGTGGCGGCAGCTACCCGCCTCGACGTAGCGCATCAAGTCGAGAAACATGTTCCACTGGTGCTTGGCATGAACCGGATCGACTGATCCTTGCTCGCCTGTGTGAGACAGCTCGAGCAGCCGGCGCCGGAATCCAAAGTCGCTGGACCCACTGATGAGCAGCCCGTGGGCCGGCTGGCCATCGCGGCCCGCCCGGCCGACCTCTTGGTAGTATTGCTCGATCGAACCAGGGGCCTGAATGTGGACCACGCAACGAATGTCGGGCCGGTCGATCCCCATCCCGAAGGCATTGGTAGCGACCACCACGTCGAGACTCCGGTCGGCGAAGGCGGCGCTGACCTCCTCACGGAGCGCCGGATCGAGCCCGGCATGATAGGGCCGACAGCGCCACCCCTTCTCGCGGAGCGCGGCTGCCGTCGTCTCGGTGTTGCGACGAGTGCCGGCATAGATGATGGCGGCTCCACCGGGACTGTTCGGATCACCCAGCGCTTGGGCCACCGCGCGGATCGCGTGACCACGGCGGGTCGCCATCGAGTCGTTTTCCTCGACCTCTAGGTGCAGGTTGGGCCGGGCAAAGCCGCGCAACACGACGGTCGTCGTCGCCACTGGCATGGCGAGTCGCTCCAGAATCTCGTGGCGCACCGCTGGCGTAGCGGTGGCCGTGCAGGCCAGTACTCGCGTGGGCCCCAGGGCCTCGAGGGCTTCACCGATGCGCAGATAGTCGGGGCGGAAATCGTGCCCCCACTGGGAAATGCAGTGGGCCTCGTCGATGGCCACAAAGGGCGGGCGAAGTCGCGCCAAGAGAGAGACCAACGAGGCCTTGCGAAGCCGCTCGGGGGCAATGTAGACGAGGCAATAGTGTCCCGCCGCGAGCCGCTCCTCACGCCGTCGTAGCTCGTCGAAGTCGAGCGTGGAGGCCAAGTAGGTGGCCTCAATCCCACGGTCGTTCAAGCTGCGGACCTGATCGTCCATCAGGGCGATCAACGGCGAGATGACCACCGAGGTGCCGCGGAGCACAGTGGCCGGAAACTGGTAACAGAGCGACTTGCCCCCGCCGGTGGGCGCGACCACCAGCACGCGCCGGTGGTCATCGAGCAAGGCATCGATGGCCTCCCGTTGCCAGGGATAAAAAGACGGCAAGCCGAATCGCTCGGTCAGTTGCTCGTCCCGCGTCGGCATGGCAACTGGCGAGCATACACGGTGGCTCCGGCACTGCGTACCGACAACGTCCGGCAGGATGAGCTGTTGTGCAGACATGACACCCCTTCATCGCCAGGTCGGGCCCTCCGTTGCGGTGAGTCGCAAAAAAAAAACCGGAACGGCTGGGCACAGTCGGCCACAGTGGCGATCATGGGGTACGCCGCTCATGGCGGCCCAACCCCCCGACACCCCCATGGCCCATCGACGACGACACCAGACCACCGTGC
Organism: Myxococcales bacterium; assembly: GCA_030590865.1. GTDB lineage: Bacteria > Myxococcota_A > Polyangia > Polyangiales > Polyangiaceae > JAPYTK01. Next base: position 4,843 of record JAUVCD010000326.1, read on the forward strand.
TGGCCAGTTGCTGCCTGAGCGCCTGGGTGCTCGCCGCCTGTTCTGGCGCGCCGCCACTAGCTCGCGATGAGAGCGTGGACGGGCGCAATCCCCAGTGCGACCCCTGCGCGCCTCGAGCGTTCGTTGGCCCAGCGGACACCGCTCGGACCCGATCTGACGCACGCCTCATAGAGCGGACCGAACACCTGGAGCTAGCATGCAACATGGGCGACGCTCACAGCTGCGGCTCGCTCAGTCGCATGTTGGATGGACGCCACGCGGGCACCCAGCAGGCTGGCATCCAGCGGGACCGGGCCCGAGCAGCAGCCTTTCGTGCCGCCGAGCTGGACATGACCGGCTGCGCGGCCGGGAACCTCGACGCATGCGGACGGCTCGCTTACCTCTACCTCAGCGGGACGGGCATCGGCCCCGACCTGCCCAAGGCCGTGAGCTTGCTCACCGCGGCCTGTGATGGCCGCAACACGCGAGCGTGTCACAACCTCGGGGTGCTCTATTTTCAAGGACATGGCGTGCCCAGGGCGCCCCGCTATGCCGTCCTGTTGTTCACCCAGTCCTGTGATGCGGGCGACATGCGGGCGTGCAGCGCCCTCGGCTCAGCTCACCACCAGGGGGTGGGCACACGGGCTGATCTAGGCCGGGCCATCGAGCTTTACCAGCGCTCTTGTAGTGCTGGCGATCCGGCAGGGTGCAGCGGGCTCGGTGTGCTGAAAATACGCGGGCAAGGGGTTGCTAAGAACGTCGAGGAAGGCGTGGCCCTGCTGCAGCGCGCTTGCAACGCCGACGGAGCTCACGGCTGCGAGCACCTGGGCGAGCTTTACTATCGAGGTGACGGCGTCCCACAAGATCAGGACCGGGCCGTGGCCTTGCTCCAGAAAGCCTGCCATGGCGGTGACGCTGCCGGATGCCTACTGCTCAGCTCGATGTTCGCCGTGGGCCACGAGCCGGTGAGCGCCGAGTCCGGCTCAGCACCTTCCGCAGCGCCAGGCTGGGAGCGTCGTGACGACAGCACGAAGGCTCGCGACTCTGACAAGGCGCGTCGCGAAATCGAGATCCTCTTGCGCCGCTGTGCCCGGGGACAAGCGGACGCGTGCAGGGCCCTCGGCACCCATGGCGGGGTGAGTGACCCTGGCTTCTAGCAAACCGAGCTCCGCCCGGAGCACCAGACCGGCGGGACTGCTGCGCTGCGCTGGATGCATGGTCTGCGTCCTGCTGATGGCCTGCGATGACCCCGCGCCGGACAGGCCCGAGCCAGTGACCCCAGGGAAGATCGACACGCCGACCACGTCTGTATCGGTCTCCCCGACCGCGCCGATCGCCTCCTCACCGCCCCAACGAGCCAAGTCACGACCAAGCCACCGCGGCGGGGTGCCGCGGGCCAGCGACGGGTGCGACGCCGGCGATGTGGCGATATGCCAGAGCGCCTGTCAGAAGGCCGCCGGCCCAGATTGTTACTGGCTGGCCCGGCGCCACGTAAGCGGCGACGGGGTCGACCAGAACATGGACACTGCACTGCGCCTCTACACGCGCTCCTGCGATGGCGGGGTAGCCCGAGGCTGCTATCACGCCGGCCGGATCCACGACGATCGCAAACAACTGGCCCAGGCTGAACGTCTCCTGAAGCGCGCCTGCGCCGGCGGCGACTACCTGGGCTGCAAGTATGCCCAGTCCTACCAAGAGCCCGAGCACTGACAGGCCGCGCCACGCAGAACAGAGTTTTCGCGCCATCCCTACCCTTGCGTCGACCGCCCGAGAACCACCGTCCTCGCTTGGTGCCACCGAGGGCCCGTGATACCCACGGCCCAAGGATGAGGACCCGCCATGAGTGACCTACCCCAACACACCAGTGCGTTTCGCAATCGCCGCTTTCTCAACTGGTTCCCGATGGGGCTGACCTACGCGTTCCTCTACATGGGGCGCTACAACCTGACGGTTTCGAAGATCGCTCTCGGCGACCTGATGACGAAGGAGGACTTCGGCATCATCTTCGCTGCCGGCACCTTCACCTATGCCTTTTCCTTTCTCCTCAATGGACCGTTGACCGACAAGATGGGCGGCCGCAAAGCGATCCTCATCGGCGCTTTCGGCTCGGCCTTCATGAACCTGGTCATGGGGCTCTACGTCAACGCGATGAGCGGCGGCTCGATCTGCGAGACCGGGCCCCACCTGCGGCTGGTGTTCTCGATCCTCTACGCCGTCAACATGTACTTCCAGTCCTTCGGCGCAGTGGCGATCGTCAAGGTCAACTCCAGTTGGTTCCACGTCCGGGAGCGGGGCGGCTTCTCGGGAATATTCGGGACGATGATCTCCAGCGGGATCTTCTTTGCCTTCACCGTCAACGGCTGGATCCTGGGGGCAGTCGGCGGAGAGCACCCCTCTTTCTCGGATGCCCAGTGGGTGTTCTTCACGCCTGCGGCCCTGCTGGTCGTCCTCGGCACCGTCGAATATTTCTTGCTCAGGGACGAGCCGGGGCAAGCGGGACACGAGAACTTCGACACCGGCGACGCCTCCAGCGGCGAAGGAGAAGAGGCGGTACCGGCGCTACAGCTCATCAAGCGCATCTTGACCAATCCAGTCATCTTGACGGTAGCGCTCATCGAGTTCTGCACCGGAGTGCTGCGCAACGGCGTGATGCATTGGTATCCCATTTACGCCAAGGAGGTGCTGGTGCTGCCCAGCGAGCACGCCTTGCGCCGCGGCTCGTGGAGCGACTGGTATTTCATCGTCGGCCTCTTCGTCTTGTCCGCCGTGGTCTTCTTCCTGGGCACGCGCCTCAAGGGCAAACGCCGCGCGATGATGTTCGTCAGCGGCGGCCTGCTGTTCCTCGCGCCGTTCCTGCAGGGGGGCTGGGGAGGAATCCTGATGGTCGCCGGCGTCATCGGTGCCAACGTGGCCGGCTGGGTCAGCGACCTGTTCTTCCAGAGCCGGCGCGCTCCGGTGGCGGGGATTCTCTACCTGGCGCTGTCCGTCTGCGCCATCGGCATGTTCTTCACCCTGGGCACCACCACTAGCGAGGTCGCCTGGAGCAAGACGCCGGCAGAAACGAAAGTGGACGGCGCCCCGCAGCAGGCCGATGTCCTCCAGCAGGGCGACAAGATCATCGCGATCGCCGGCCAGAAGGACGTCAAAGATTGGCAGCAAATCGGCAAGGCCGTCGCCTGTGTGCCCGCCGACTGCATGTGCGACACCAAGTGGGACACCAAGAGCTGCACTTGCGCCAGCAAGCCCAAGGAGGCGGCCGGCGAGCTGAAGCCCAGCACCGGCTTCATCAAGGCCACGGTGATGCGCAATGGCGAGGAGCAAGAGCTCGAGCTGGCCAACACCAAGACCAAGATGTTTGCCGGCGACAAGCGCCGCGTCGCGGCCGGCCCGGTGCTGCCCATGTCACCCTACCTCTTGGGCTTCGTCGTGTTCTTCGTGAGCATCTGCGTCATCGGCACCCACGGGCTCCTGAGCGGCACCGCGACGATGGACTTCGGCGGACGCAAGGGCGCGGCTACAGCGGTAGGAATGATCGACGGCTTCGTCTACCTGGGCACCGGCGTGCAGTCCCTCGCCCTCGGCTATCTGACCACCTATGTAGGCTGGCACGCCTGGCCGATCTTCTTGTTCCCCTTCGGCATCATCGGCTTCCTCTTGCTGCTGAGGATCTGGAAGGCGGTACCGTCAGGCGCGAAGGGCGGCCACTGACCGGCACCCGGTCGTCCTCCGTCGCTCCGATTCTTCGGGCGGCGAGTCTACCTCGAGGTCGTGGTGATGTTGGCGAGCCTGTGGTGCCAGCGATCGGCCCTGCGGGACGCCTGCGGGACGCCTGCGAGGCGACCGGATGCCACCGCCATCATGGCAATCTGTAGTCTGTTCTGTGACGGCATGCTCTCCGCAGCGAACGATCCAGTGGTAGCATTCCACTGGTGAAGCGACCTTGGCCGGTTGTCCCGTGGTGGCTCCCGACAGCAGCAGCACTGCTCGGGTGCGGTGGGGAGGAGACCTCCGACGGCGGCGGTACGAGCACCGGTGGTGGGCCGTCCGACTGCCTAGTCGGCGAACGGGCCGTGGGGACCGAGTGCCGCCCTGCCGGCGTGCAGGACGATGGCTGTGAGGCCGGGACCCATCTCACCGAGAACGGCACATGCCAGGCCGCCGGGATCCCGGCGGAGGACTGTGCCGAGGGGTTCGAGCCGACCGGTGATGGCGCGTGTATGGCCATCTTGCCGACCCAGCCATGCGGGGCCGGCACCATGGCGCTGCCCGGCGAAACCACCTGCCACCCACCGTCCGAATGTGGCGAGGGCACCTGGGGCGACCTGCCCGTCGATGGCGCCACGGTCTACGTCGACGGCTCGTACAGCGGTCCGCCGTCGGACGGCAGCGTCGATCGACCCTACACGACGCTGGCCGAGGCATTCGCGGCTGCCCCAGCCGGAGCCATGGTGGCCATCGCGGCCGGAACCTACGCCGGAGGCCTGACCATGCAGGGCAAGGCGGTCGAGCTCCGCGGCCGCTGCGCCGAGCTGGTCATCGTGGAGCTGACGAACACTCCGGTGTTGACCCTGCGTGAAGGCGCGAGCGGGGCGGTCGTCAGCGGGATGCAGCTTGTCGGGGGCAACGTCGGTGTGCTCGTGTCAGGGGCGGAACAGGTCACCCTCGAGGGCCTGTGGATCCGCGATGCGGGGCGCGGCGTGAACCTGGAGCCCACCCTCGGCCCCGCTTCGGCCACGATCCGCGCCACCTTGGTGGAGGGCGCGCTGGCCATCGGTGTGTTCGTCAGCGGGGCGACGGCCGTCCTCGACGGTGTCGTGCTGCGAGACGGCGGTAGCGGGTCGGACCCGGTCGGTGCGACGGGGCTGTCGGCGCAGCGCGACCCCGATGGGCTGGGGCCGAGCGACGTCCAGGTGGTGGGTAGCGTGATCGAGGGTAGCCGGACCGTGAGCGCGTTGGTCCTCGGGTCGACCTTCCGACTCGAGCGGAGCGTGATCCGCGATACCCAACCTGACACCGCCAATCGGCTCGGTCGTGGCCTGAGCGTGCAATGGGCGGGGGAGGGGGAGCTCGGCAGCAACGCGACGGTGATCGACAGCGTGGTCGAGCGGTCCCACGAATACGGCATCTTCGTGGCCGGCTCGGAGCTCGACATGGCGCGGTCGGTCGTGCGGGACACGGAGGCGCAAGTCGACGACCTGCAGCTCGGATCGGGGCTGCACGTCGAGGCCGACCAAGGCGGCCTAGTGCCGAGTGCCGTAACGGTCCGCTCCTCCGTACTCGAGGGCAACCGCACCTACGGTCTGTTCGTGGCTGGCGCCGAGCTCGAAGCGACGGGACTGCTGGTACGCGGCACGCGACCGAACGCCGCCGATGGCCACTCCGGGCGGGGCATCAACGTCCAGCCGTTCGTGCTCACCGGCCAGGCCAGCA
>JAUVCD010000879.1 GCA_030590865.1 Myxococcales bacterium
GCTGATCGAGCGTATTCATGCCAAGCAACTCGGCTCCTACGAGCTGCTCGCCCGGCTGCCCTTCGACGATCCGGCCAGTCGCATGGTTTTTTACCGCAATCAGGGGCCTTGGTGCATCGCGCCGGCCACCGAGATGGACGGTCGCTGCAGCGCCATCCCGGGTATGCCGCCCAAGCTCTCGGGCCTCTATCCTCCAAGCCTCCAGAGCAAGAAGGACTTCTGCGAGCTGCTCGCGACGCACCCCAAGGCTGACAAGCTACGACACCAGTTCCACGTCGTTCGGGGTGAGGGCAAGAACCTGCGAGCGGTGCCCTACCACGAGGAATATGGCGAAGAAATGAAGGCCATCTCGACCAAGCTACGCGCCGCGGCCAAGGCCATCAGCGGCTCGGACGAGCAGGCGTTCAAGACCTACTTGCTCGCTGCGTCCCAGGCTTTCCTCGACGACCAATGGGAGGTTGCCGACGAGGCCTGGGCGGCTATGCATGCCGGCAACTCGAAGTGGTATCTGCGCATCGGCCCCGACGAGGTCTACTTCGAGCCCTGCAATCTCAAGGCGGGTTTCCACGTCAGCTTTGCGCTCATCAACCCGGGCTCGCGGGTGTGGCAGACCAAGCTCGATCCGGTGAAGGGCGACATGGAAGAGGCGCTGGCCAAGCTCGCCGGGCCACCCTATCGCGCTCGCAAGGTCTCTTTCCGATTCGCTGATTTCATCGACATCGTGATCAATGCCGGCGGGTCGCGCGGTGCCTTGGGCGCCACCGTCGGGCAGAGCCTTCCCAATTGGGGACCGGTGGCCAACGAAGGGCGGGGCCGCACGGTGGCGATGACCAACCTCTACACCGATGACGACAGCCGGCGGTCACGCAAAGCGCAAGCGGCCTCGATGCTCTGTGCCGACACCATGAAGCTCTTCGAGGCCGACCGAGACCCCATGGTGCTCTCGGTCCTGCTGCACGAGGCGGCGCACAACCTCGGTCCGGCCCACGAATACAAGGTGGGCGGCAAGAAGGATCGCGACGTGTTCGGCGGGCCGCTGGCCACCATGCTCGAAGAGCTCAAAGCCCAAACGGCGGCGCTCTACCTGGCCGACTGGCTGTTGGCGCGCAAGCTCATCACCAAGGACCAAGCCGACCGAGCCCACGTGGCTGACGTGGTCTGGGCTCTCGCCCAGATGTCGCGAGGCATGGTCACCTCGGCAGGGCGGCCCAGGCCCTACAGTCAGTTGTCAGCCATTCAAGTGGGCTTCTTATTGAAGCATGGGGCGCTCGAATGGCGGGAGGCCGATCGGGCTGCCAATGGTCAAGACCAGGGCTGCATGCGGCTGCACCTGGACAAGCTCTCGACCCAGGTCGCAACTTTGATGGGGCAGGTGGCCCGTATCAAGGCACGAGGCGACAAACGGGGCGCTCAGGCTCTTCAGGCCGAGCATGTCAGTGCGGACGGTCCAGTCAAGAAGCTCCACGAGACCATCGCTGAACGGTGGCGTCGGGCACCTAAGCAGAGCTTCGTTTATTCCATTGAGCGTTAGCCTCCGCTCAGTCGGCGGTGTGCTACATTTGGCTACTTTCTGGGCCAATGTAGGCAAGGCGAAACAAGATTGGGGCGGGAGGTTCTCTTGTCCACGTTGTTCCATTCGTCCTCTACCTCGCGCCGCTTCATCCGCCATCGCGTCGATCTGCCCTGCGACCTGATCACGCAACATGATGACGAGCCGCAGCTCACCTGGGCCACCGATCTGTCGTGGCGGGGCGCCTGGGTCGAGATGGACCAGCCACTGCGCCCAGGGGACGAGGTCGTCTTGTCTTTCCGACCCACTCTGTGGTCGCGGGACCGTGAGATCACCGTTTTTGCCGAGGTGAGTCGGGCCTGTATGGGGCGCCGGGCGAGCGATGGGCGAGCGGGCATGGGCCTGCGGTTCCTCGATCTCGCTGCTCACGAGGCGATTGCCCTCCAGAGTTGGCTGGCGCCCCGACCGGCACGCTTGCCGAGGCCACGCCCCGGGGCTCACCGGCGGGCAGTCGAGCGCGGGATCGGCAAATGCCTTCATTCGATCGGCACCTTCGCTGGTGCCGTGGCCTGGGGTTGGGCTCACGGCTGACGCCCCACGGCCTTCTTGCGGCGGGGAGTCGGCGGCACTCAATGATCCGGTTGCTGGCCGCCGTGAGGACGGGCGGCTACGATTGGTGCTGCCAGGATGGGAGAGCTTCAGGCCGGCACCATGGTGAACGCCAATGTGCGTCTCACCGAGCTCCTCGCCGAGGGCGGGATGGGCAGCGTGTGGCGAGCGGACCACCTCAGCCTCCAGACTGAGGTGGCGGTGAAGGTCATCTCTCCAGCCATCGCGGGCAAAGAGCCCACCCTGCTGCAGCGCTTCAAGCGCGAGGCAGCGATCAGCGCCCAGCTTCGCAGCACTCACGTCGTCCAGGTCTTTGATCATGGCGAGATGGACGATGGCGTGCCCTTCATCGTGATGGAGCTGCTCGAGGGCCAGTCGCTCACCCAGCGGGTCGAGCGCGACGGGCCGATGAGCCTGCGGGAGGTTGGCATGCTGGTCGCCCAGGTCGCCAAGGTCTTGCACCGCGCTCACGTGCTCGGGATCGTCCACCGGGACATCAAGCCGGACAACCTGTTTCTCACCGAGTCGGACTACGAGCTGTTCGTCAAAGTGCTCGATTTCGGTATCGCCAAGCAGACTCGGCTCACCAACAAGGACGACTCGGTCACCAAGACGGGCATGGTCGTGGGCACTGTCGAGTTCATGAGCCCCGAGCAGGCCGTCAACTCGAAGCACATCGACTTCGAATCCGACCTCTGGTCTCTCGGCGTCGTGGCCTATTACGCTCTCACCGGCGCGCTTCCCTTCGACCCCGAGTCGGGCGAGCCGATGTGGCTCCAGATGACCAAGGGCAAGATCATCGCCGCCGTCTCGCATAGGCCAGAGCTGCCGGCAGCGATCGACGGTTGGTTCAAAGAAGCCTTGCAGCCCAAGCCGGTAGATCGGTTCAAATCGGCCAAAAAGATGGCTGAACGGCTGGCGGGCATCATCGACGAGCCTTTCGTCGAGAGCATTGACCGGCTTGCTGAGAGTCTCTCAGGTGATGACGAGATAGTCGACCTGTCCGGGCCCTTCGTCGATGAGCAAGAGCAGCAGACGCTGA
>JAUVCD010001106.1 GCA_030590865.1 Myxococcales bacterium
CACCGCTCCCCTCACATGATCGTGTGACGACGCGATAGCCACAAGCCCAACGGCGACGGCAAATGCATGCAGGCAGGATCTCATGTTCCAGAAAGTGCGGCAAGGTCAAAGGATGGGACTGTGAGCCAGTGTTGAGCGTCAGGGAAGCCCATCGCGCCCAAATACTCCTGAGCCAAGTCGCTCAGCGGACCCACCACCGCCCGCAACTGACCGTCCACCTCAATCGCCACCGCCGTGGCCGCCTTCATGTTCCGCAGCAACTCGCGCCCCGTCAGCGCCTGCCCGCGCTTGGTCTCCAACCCCGCCCGACGCGCCAACAACTGCAGCACCGACATAACCATCAGCGCAATCACATACACCCCCGCCAACGCATACAAACGGTTGGCCAGACGCAGGTGCATCGGCGCGATCTCCAACTCGCTCTTGAGCTGGCGATACGACGACTCTACCACATGCCGGCCGCGGTACATCTCCAGCACGTCGTCCGTGCTGTGGGTCTCCGCCGGCAGGTTCGTGAACAACGCCCAGCGCCCCAGCCGCTCGCGCGCGTCCCGGAAACCCGACCAGTCCACAGTCCACGACAACGCGAACTCCTCGCGCACGTCCACGGTCACGAAAGACCTCGCGTGGCGGTACTTGGCCAGCGCGTTGTCGATCATCTCCCGCACATACTCGGGCCTTCTGTAGTTGCCACGCCCGCCCGCGTGGCCGGCGATCTTCGCCAGCCGCGCCAGCAAATCACGCATCTGCTTGCGCGCCTTTTTCCGCTGGTCGCGCTGCTTGCTCTCGGACATCACCACCACCGCGCGCATGGTCACCGCGCCGTCCTTGTCCTTGGGCGCGAGCGTCCATTCGCGCTCGTGCAGCCAGAACCTGTCGCCCTTGCTCGAACGGCAGCGCGCCAGTGTGAACCCCTCAGGCTCCAGTGCGGCGATATCGCGCTTCTCCCACTCGCGCAACTGCCGCGAGCTGACGTAGTGCTGGCCGGCCTGTTCGTAGGCCACGACATTGTCGTAGCAGAGCCCGGCGGCGTCGGTGACCACGCAGAACTTTTGCTCGGGCAGCCGCTCGGTGAGCTTGGCCAGGTTGTCCGGAACGCTGACCGTGTGATTGGTCGCGCCCGGATACACCGTCGCAAGGATCGGAAAGGCGCCCTGGGCGGTGACATTGAGGCCCAGTTCGAACTGGCGTCGCGCCGGCCCTTTGCCTTTGCGCACCAGCTTGCTGCCCATGTAGGTTCCGCTGAAGTTGACCTCGGTGAAGTCGTAGTGCAGCACATCGGTCGCGATCCCATGGCGGCACACGGCGGTGTCGACAAGGCGGTTGTGCAACTCCACCATGCGGCTGAAATCGGGTTCGCCATCCTCACCGACGGGCACGAGTGCGTCGAGCGTTTTGCCGATTTTGTCATCGTGCAGCTTGGCCGGGTCGAGTCCAAGGAGCAGTTTGATGCCGAACTGCTCGGCCCATTCGCTGACCTCCGCGAGCGGTCGCGGTCCGCCGGAATCGAGGATCATGAGCAGCAGGACCATGAGCGCGTCTGCGTGATCGACGCCGTTGTTCCACTGCTTGGCGATGATGTCGCCGGCAGTGTCTCGAAAGCGCAGGGACTCGAGCACGGGCATTACGGCGGCAAATGTTGCGGG
>JAUVCD010000236.1 GCA_030590865.1 Myxococcales bacterium
TCTGATCCGTGCTGCCGAGCAGCCTGACCAGCTGCTTGCCCAGCTCTTCAGGCGACTGGGCAAGCAGCGCCGTGGCCTCACAGCGCAGCGCCTGGTTGGTGCTCATCAACAGGGGCTTGAGCAGCTCGATGGCTTCAGGAGAGCGTGTCTGAGTGACACTCGCCAACATGCGCTGAGCTAGCTCGGGCCGCAGACTGTCGAGCAGCTCGATAGCAATGGCCTCGTTGCCCGGCAGAGCCTCCTCTACGTAGCTCATGGCGATGTCGAAGAGCTCTCCTTCGCCGAGCTCGTTGGCCTTGAGGAGATGCTCTTTGAGCAGGTTGTTGGCCAGTGCTGGAGTCACCTCCCTCAGACCATCGACGACCAGGGAGCGGCGCTCGTCATCCTGATCGTCCGGCAGGGCGAACTCGTAGGCCTGCTCGAGAATGGTCCAGGTAAAGATGGCTTGGGTGATTGCGCCAGGGAGGGCGTGGGGCGACCCGAAGGCCGTGAGTCGGTCGACCAGGGTCCGGTGCAGCTCGTGCAGTTGCTGCCACCGTCCACCGCGCGCCAATCGTTCGGTGTTGGTCTGGAGTGGCTTGATGACGAGCTCGGGGTCTTCGCGCTCTACCGTGTCGACATAAGCCTCGGCCGTCACGTCGAAGAACCGCTCCCGCCACTGATCCTCGGCCAGGGACAGCTGGGTCGCGAGGGCGGTGCGGGCAGCGGCCTCGAGCTCGAGGGCGCTGGCAGCTTCTTTGGCGGCCCGGAGGCTGGCGTGTTCGGTCGCCATGGCCATGGCCGCAGCTTCGGCGCTGTCCTGCCTGCTCAGCTCGGGCCGTGCGGTCGTGGAGATCATGGCCACCACCTCGGAGAGCTCCTCGCTCACCTCATTCTCTACCTCTTCGGTTTCTGCGAAGAAGCGGATTTGCTCGCGGGCATCGGCGTCGGTGACGTCATCGCGCACCTTGCACAGGATGTGGTCGAAGCCGGCCTCCCAGAGCGCGGCTCCGATGTCGTTGTCGTCTACGCCAAGTTGCGGATCGATGACCACCGCCTTCAAGAAGGTGCGGATTTCGTCCTCCGTCACTCCCGCGTGGACCCGGACCTCGTCCACTCCGGTCGATGCCAAGTTGTAGGGGATCTGGTCGAGCGGCGGTCCAGGTTCCCAGACGGTGGCCTTGCCGTGGGTGAAGCAGAACGGATGCACCAACCAGTGCACGCCGTTCGGATCTTCTCGCAGGGCGTCGACGAAAGCGCGATGGATGGCCCGCACTTTGCCTTGCCCTTCAGGGTGATCCAGCCCGTATTGACGCAAGGTTGGCAGGCCTTTTTCGAAGCGGGTGAACACGTCGAGGAGGACGCCGCCTTCTTTTTCAGCAGCCTTGCCAAGCGGGCGACCTGGGATGGTCGAGGCCGGCGGGGCGCCACCGACACCTTTGGTGTCGAGCGCGATGCCGCCGTAGGAGGGCCGGAGCGCCACCGCGCCGCCGCTGGGCGTTGCTTGGCGCGCACCGGGCACCAAGCTGGAGGGTGCGCGCTTGCCCGGTGGCTGACTCGGCGCTGCCGGGGGCACGGTGGCCACCGAAGGGGCTGCGCTGGCGTAACTCGCTGCGATGGCGCCGGCACTGGCTGGCCCGGTGGGTGGCACCGGAGCGGCGGCCACCGCGCTCCCTTGAGATGGGACGCTGTGGGGCGCGCTGCCGTCCGGTTGGGACGCCATCGAGTCGGTCGACGATGGTGAGGGATCGATGATCGCCGATGCGGGGGGACCACCGCTCCCCCAACCGGGCAAAGCGGCCTGGCTCGAACGAGCGCGCTCGGGAGGCAACCCCAAGCTCTCGAGCACTTTGCGGCAGGCATCCCGCATATCTTCCGCTGTCCGAAAGCGCTTGCGTCGATCCCACTGGAGCGACCGATCGACCAGGGCGATGACTGCGACCGGCAGCTCCGGCGCACGGCGAGCCAGCGACGGTGCGGGCTGGGTGGCCGCGAGGATGTAGGCTTCGTTGTCGCTCTTGCCATGGTGGAGGCGTTTGCCGCTGACAATCGAGTAGAGCGTGGCGCCCATAGCGAATAGGTCTGAGCGACCGTCGAGTTGGTCGCTCTTGCCCATGGCCTGTTCAGGGGACATGTAGGATGGTGTGCCGAGCGCGGTGCCGGCTCGGGTGAGCGCTTCACCACCTTCACCTTCCCGCATCTGGGCCACGCCGAAGTCGAGCAGCTTCACCACCCCGTCGTTGGTGATGAAGATGTTGGCCGGCTTGAGATCTCGATGGACGATCTTCTGCTCGTGAAAGGGCACCAGCGTGTCGAGCACCGCTTCGGCGATCTGGATCGCCTGGATCGGGGGTACTTTGCGCTTCTTCCGCTTCCACAGCTGCTGGAGGGACTCGCCTTCGAGCAGCTCCATCACCAGGAAGGCTTCGCCAGTCTCAGTCTCGTCGTCGTCCAGGATGGCGACCCGGCCGTTGTGATCGACCCGGTTGGCGACGTATCCCTCCCTCAGGAAGCGAACCTTGATGCCCTCCTCACGAGCAAACTCGGTGTGCAGGATCTTGAGCGCCACCCGTGAGCCGTTTCGGTGGGTGGCTGCATAGACCGCGGCCATCCCTCCCACCCCAACGAGCTGGTCAATCCGCCACTTCTTACGAATCCACTGACCAATGCGCTCGGAGGCTGTCCGGCGAGCCTCTTTGGCGCTGGTCGAGGTGGCCGCGGACGGAGCCGTCGGCGGGTGGTTGGTACTGCTGCTCACTGATACTGAGGAGAGGACCGATTGCCCCCTCAGAGACCGTTTTTGCCGATACGGGCTCCCACGTCCAATCCTATCAGCCTTGGGCTCATTTGCTCAGGCTGTGGTCACTCAGGTAAGCGCATCGTTCCGCGCCCACGATCACGCGCACGCCCTGGTTCGATGGCACCGCCGCATTCCAGGACTTGGTGGTGCTCGGGCTGCCGGTGAACACGTCGACGTGCCGGCCCTTCACTTTCAGACCCCGGTCTTCGGCGAGGAAGCAACCGTCGTGCGCCTGACCGTCCGGACCCCGTAGCCCGTGGTATGCGGGGATGTAGAGCGCTGTTCCCAGGGGGATTAGGTCGGAGTCTACCGCCACGGTTCGGAGCGGCGTAATGGCTGTGCCGCTGGCGCCTCTGCCGTGGGGGAACTTCTTCTGGTCGAGCAGATCGAAGCAGATCTTCTGGTCGGTGCGTGGGCAAACGGCGGCACAGGGGCAGTTGCGCTTCGCGAAGCTGACCGTCTGGCCCGTGGACAGCTGGCCGCTGCCTTGGACGCACAACTGGTCGTGGAAGACTTTGCTCACCTTGCGGATCGGCTGGCAGCTCTGGTCGAAGATCTGTCGGGTGGCGCCCTGGCTCGACGCCTCAGTCTCATGGGGAAAGTCGTAGTAGGTGTTGCGGTATCGCTCGACCGTCGCAGCCGTGGCGCTGCTGGTAGGGGCCGGTGCCGGACTGGTCCCATGGCCGGCGGGCGCAGCGCCGCTGGGACCAACGGTGCTGCTCGTCCCGACAGGCTGCGCCGTCCCGCCTCTGGAACTCGTGGCGGCTGGCTCGTCCCACCACAGGTCACCGTCCGTCCCCGGCGACGGCACACCGGCGCCGGCTTCCAGCCAGTCGCTCCCGCTACCGCAGCTCAGGGCGCTTGCCATCAGCAGGGCGCTGACGGCCAGCACCTTGGGCTTCGGCACCCGCATGACGAAGGCTGTGCCCACCTCTTCATCGGTATCGACCTCGAGCTCGAAATTGTGCGCGTCGCTGACCTGTTTGACGACCGCCAGACCAATCCCCATGCCGTGGGATCGGGTGGTGAAGAAAGCGTCGAAGATGTGGTCTCGACTGCTCTCGGGAATGCCCGAACCCTGGTCGATCACCTGCATCACCAGGTTATCGTCGTCGTCTCGCGCCACGGTCACGCGGATCTCTCCGCCTGGAGTGCTTGCCTGGATCGCATTGCGTACGAGGTTCCATAGCACTTGTCGCATCTGGGCGGCGTCTGCGGTGATGTGGGCCGTTGCGGGGCCATCGTAGCGAAGGTCTATCCCCTCGGCCCGGCCACTCAGCTCGGCAAGCTCGACGACCGACTTGGCGATGGTGGCCAGATCGACCTCCTCGTGGGCCGGCTCTCGTGGTCGACTGAGGTGGACCATGTCGGTGACCAGATCATCGAGCCGTGCCGTCTCCCGTTCGATGATGGTGCACAAGTGGGTATCTTCGGTGCCTAGCGAGCCCCCGGTTCGAAGCAGCTCGATGGATCCCCGAATCGAGCCCAGAGGATTGCGCACCTCGTGGGCGAGCGCCGCGCTCAGCCGCCCGAGGGCTGCTAACCGCTCAGCATCTTCGGCGCGCTTGGTTGCTGCTTCGAGCTGCCCGCCGAAGGTCTTGAGGCGCGCGGCCAGGTAGGCAGCCAGCGCAGCGACGAGCGCTGTGGCCATCAGCGTGCTGAACGCCGGATAGACCATGGCTTGGGGGGCGATCACATAGGCGCCAGCCGGTTGATCCACGGGTGGCAACAGGGTGCCGGTGGCGAAAGCAGCACACAGAAGCCCGTAGCTACTCATGCCAACGACTGCGGCCCAGACCGCCCCGCGGGTGCCCAGCACGATGGCGGCAGACAGGCAGGTGAGGCCGTAGAGGGACGTGGACCCGCTAGTGATTCCCCCGGACACATAAACCAAGGCCGTCCAGATCAGCTGGTCGGTGCTGTGTTGGACGTAGGCGGCGGTGACCAACCCGCGATTGCGACGCAGCGCCACGGCATAGGCAGCCGTCAGGATGAAGGCGAGGGTCACGGTGCCGATCGCGACGGTGCTCGAGAACCCACCGACCGGCAGCTCGCGATTGTAATAGAACTCGACGATGCCGAGAAATGCGGCGAGCACGAGCAGCCGCAACAAGGTGAGCCAGGCGAGGCGTCTGCCCAGCGGACTGGTCACACCCGCCGGGATCCGGGGCTTCATCTCAGTCGGCCTTGATGTTCCCTGCCAGCGAGAAGATCGGTAGGTACATGGCGACGAGCACCGTACCCACCAGCCCGCCGACGATGACCATCATCAGCGGTTCGAGCAGTGACGTCAGTGCGGCGACCGCCACATCGGTCTCGTCCTCGTAGAAGTCGGCGATCTTGGTGAGCATCTGATCGAGTGCACCGGTCTGTTCGCCGACCGCCACCATCTGGACCACCATGCCTGGGAACACCTTCATCTCACCCAGTGGATCGGCCAGGTTGCGTCCCTCGGAAATGCGGTCGCGGGCGTAGAGCAGCCCCTCTTCGACCACCACGTTGCCCGCCGCTTTCGCGACGATTTGGATGGCGTCGAGGATGGGCACGCCCGAGGAAAGCAGAGTGCCCATGGTACGGGCGAAGCGCGCCACGGTGATCTTCTGCATCACCGGCCCGATGACCGGCAGTTTCAGAATCATCATGTGGACCAGCCGCTTGCCTTTCGGCCGTCGGTAGAACTGGATGGCCGCGAAGGTGCCTGCGATGAAGATGACCACGATGAAGGGCAGGTAGCTGATGAAGCCGTTGGATGCGGCGATCACCATCTTGGTGAGCGTCGGCAGGGCGTCCTTCGCGCCGAACTCGGCGAACATGTTCTCGAACGCCGGAATCACGAAGGTCAACAGCACGATCATCACGCCGAACATGATGACGATGACCGCGGACGGATAGGTGAGCGCCCCTTTCACCTGCCGTTTGAGCTTGACGTTTTTCTCGATGTAATGCGCCAGGCGGTTGAGGATGGTGTCGAGGATGCCGCCGACCTCACCGGCGTGAACCAAGTTGACGAAGAGAGCGTCGAAGATCTTGGGATGGCGCTTCAGCGCATCGCTGAAGGTGGCGCCTTGCTCGACGGTCTGCTTGATGTCGATCAAGGCGGCCTTGAAGACCGGGTTCGGCTCCTGGTTGGACAGGATGTCGAGGCACTGGACCAGCGGCAGGCCGGCGTCGATCATCGTCGCGAACTGACGGATGAACTTGACCAGGTCCTGGGAGGTCACGCCGGTGCCAAGGCTTAGCCGCAGACGCTTGGACACTTTCTGGGGGTCCAGCTGCAGCGCCCGGAGGCGTTTCTCCACGGTGGCCTTGGTGTCGGCCACCATCACGCCCTTTTGCCGGTCTCCCGTCGGGCCGCGCGCTACCCACGCAAACTCTGCCATTGGGGGCGAGCATACGCGCCTGTGCCGCAGAGGGTCAAAGAATGGCTAAACCACCGACCCCTGAGGAGAGTACCCTGCCAGCCACAACCGGACCCAGCATGTAGGCCAATGTGCCATGTTAGGCGACACGATTCTGGACACTGAAGCCGTCAATCTCGAGAGTATTGCCAAGCTGGTCGTGGATCAGCACAAGGCTGCTCCTTGCGCCGTGGTGGGCGCTGCTGCCCGGCACCCGGAGGGCTGGCGTTTCGGGTGGGGAGTCGCTGGAAGGCTGCGCTCAGTGCCTGTGGGCGAGACACCGATGGCGACGGCTCAGGCGCTGTTCGACCTGGCGTCATTGACCAAGCCGGTGACTGCGCTCATCCTGGCTCGATGCCAGCGTGAGGGGCTGGTCCATCGTGAGCAACCCTTGGGCGAGCTGCTCCCGGAGCTGCGCAACACCGCGTCGGGCAACCTTTCCCTCGACTTGCTGTCCGCCCACCGAGCTGGCCTCGAGGCCCATCGCGAGTTCTTCGTCCCCAAGCGTGGCGCCGAGCAGCCGACCATGGCGGCCATCCTGGCGGAGGCTGCCGATGCCCGTCGTGGTGACTGCCTCGGCCCGCCACCCACTGAGGGGTTCCCGCCGGTCTACAGCGATCTGGGCTACATCCTCCTGGGGGCAGCGCTGGCCTCTCGCGCCGGTTGCGAGCTCGATCAGCTCGTAGCAGATCAGGTGAGGCGGCCGCTGGGCCTTGCCCTGGGCTCTGCCCGCCAGCTGGTGGCGTTTGGGTCTAGTGCCAGTCAACCCTTCGTTCCTACCGAGGATGTCGCCTGGCGAGGCGGTGTGCTGTCCGGCGTGGTCCACGACGAGAACGCCTGGGTGCTTGCCGATGGCGGATCGGCAGGTCATGCTGGGCTGTTTGGTGACGTCTGGTCCGTCGTGCGGCTCGGTACCGCGGTCCTAGGCGCGATCAGCGGGAACCGTGACGACTGGTTGACCGCCCCAGAGCTCGAGCCGTTGATTCGGCCCCGGCCTGGTGGCACCCATTGCGCCGGCTTCGACCGGCGCAGCGCAGCGGCACCAACTTCGGGTCGCCACTTCGGCTCTCAGACTTTCGGCCACCTCGGTTTTACTGGGACCAGCCTGTGGATTGATCCGGAGCGGCAGCTGGTCGGCGTATTGCTCACCAATCGGGTGCACCCAAGCCGCGCGTCCACGGCGATTCGTGCCGCCCGGCCGGCGGCCTACGACGGGATCTACGAGCGCATGCTAGGTTGACGTTGCGGCCTGAGCATGGGTCGACATCTCAGGCACCCAACCCCGCCCAGCAGCGGCTGGTAGGCGATGTGGAGCGACGGAACCTCGCAATATTGACCATGACTGTCGCGCTCTGGGGCGGTGCGTTCGGGGGCTGTGCCTCCGCCCCAGAGGCCACAGTGGCGACGCCCGACCGCCAGCAGGCCGGGCGCAGCCTATGTGGCTGGGAGGAAGTGGACCAGACCGCGCCACGGCTGACCATTGGGGCAGACGGAAAAGCCTCCCAGGTCGCCTCAGGTGGCTACACCGTCGTGCTCACCGCGGCGGGGGAGGTTCCCTTCGGGGCGATCCGGCAGGCCCTCGAGCCGCTCGCCAGCAGCCTGGTGCGGGCCAAGGTCATCATCGATGGGCGCTGGCTGCTGCCCATGACCTACCCCTACCGGCCTCCCGTCTCGCTGCCCCAACCCGACAGGCTTGCGGTCCAGACGGTCGGGACCCGCCGCCTCACGCGGTCAGTTGGGGCACCGGCCGATCGCTTTGCCGACCTGCGACTCGCCGGAGATCGTGTCCAGCTTCATGTTGAGCACGGCGGCCCGTCTGTGACGCTCCCAGTAGCGAAGCTCGCCCAGCGGTTGCGGGAGACCGAGCCCGCGGTGGGTACGGTCGCGCTCCGGGTGAGCGACGAGACGGCCTTCGAGCACTTCGTGACCGTGCTGATCGCTGCCGCTTGCTACGACCGGAAGCCAGGTGAAGAGCCTCACGAGGTGATTCTGGACTGAGGGATCCGGCTCGAGCGGGGAGCCCGATCGAGCGGGGCACCACTAGCCCCCGCCGGCTTTCGCCAGCTCTCGAATCGCCGCCGCCCGCTCGCGCGGATCGGGATGGGTGCTCAACAGCTCGGGCACTGGCGCGCTGTCGAGGCTCTCCAAGAACCGGGCGAGCCCGTCGGGGTCGTGTCCAGCCCGCTTCAACAGGTCGACGCCAAACAAATCCGCCTCGGTTTCCATGCTGCGGCTGTGGGACAGCCCGTCGAGCTGGCTGGCCCCCTCGGCGAGGAGCACCACCATCCCGTCGACATCGCCGACCAACATGGCGACCACCGCAAAGAAAGCGGTCTTCCGCGCCAAACCGCGAATGCCGTGGCGCTTGACCGCGTGGCCGAGCTCGTGGGCGAGCACTCCGCGAATCAAATCGTCGTCGTCTCCGACTCGCTCGAGCAAGCCGGTCAGCACGAACACCTCACCGCCTGGCAGGGCGAAGGCGTTCACCTGCGGGTCGGCCACCACGGTGACCCGAGGGTTCTTCAGGATCTCGGCATCTTCGTCGGTCAAGGCCGCTCGCAGCTCGTTGAAGATTCGGTCCACCCGTTTGATCTGCTCGTCGGTGGGTCGGCGGCCTAGATCGTACTTGGAGCGCATCTGCTCGGCGCCGGCCTTACCGATCTGTTCATCGACCGACAAGGGAAGCTGGGTCGCCAGGCTCTCGGCGGCGCAGCCCAGGGCGAATCTGGCGAAGAGAAACAGGATGACCAGAGCGATGATGGCCACGCCCAGCTCGGCAAGGGTGCGTTTGACGCTCTGACTCTTGCCAAATCCCGGTGTCCCTGTTGATTGCGCCACCAGGCCGTTATACCACCGGTCGGTCAGGGGCCCCCTGGGCTCCCAAGGAGCTCGGATGCCGCAGCACACGATTAAGCATCAGCCGACTTTTTCACTGCTCGAGGTTCAGGTAGCGCCTAACGAGGTGCTCATCGCCGAAGCCGGCGCCATGGTGGCTCGGGCCGCTCACGTCGAAATGCAGGTGAAGCTGAACGCCGGGCGCAACCCGGGGTTTTTCGGCAAGCTGAAGGCGCTCTTGATCGCCCTCATCCGCAAAGTGATCGGCGGGGAGACCTTCTTCGTCAATCACTTCTATAGCCCCCAGGGCGGTTGGGTATGGCTGGCCCCTGCGATGAGCGGCGGAATCCAGCACATCCCCCTGCAAGGGCAGACCATGTTGTTCAGCACCGGGGCCTATTTGGCGAGCGCTGGCGAGGTTGATCTCAAGATGCGCTTTGGGGGCCTGCGCGCCTTGCTGGCCAAGGAGGGCGCCTTCTTCATCGAGTGCTCTGGCCAGGGTGACCTGTGGGTCAACAGCTACGGGGCCATCGACGAGGTCCAGTGCAACGGCACCTACATCGTCGACAATGGTCACATCGTGGGCTTCGACTCGTCCCTGGACTTCAAGATCAAGTCGCCTGGCGGCGGTGCGATGGGCTTCTTCGCCTCTGGTGAGGGCTTGGTCTGCGAGTTCACCGGTCAGGGGCGCATCCTGATCCAGTCCCGCAACACCGGCGCCTTGGTCGAGTGGCTCACCAGGATGTTGCCCGCCTAACTAGGACGCCAACGGCAGCTTATTTCAACAGCTTACTGCGCACTCGGTAAACAGAACCTCGAGGAACATAAGAGGAACAGATGCAGGTCAACGTCTTGTACCGGCCGTCCCAGACGGTCGCCCAGGTTTGGGTCCAGCCAGGCGAATCGCTGATGGCTGAGTCCGGGGCAATGATGGGCATGTCGACCAACGTCAACATGCAGACCCAGTCAGGCGGCCTGATGAAGGGGCTCAAGCGGATGTTCGGCGGCGAGTCGTTCTTCCGCAACACCTTCACCGCTGAGGGGGGGCAGGGCGAAGTGCTGCTCACCACGCCCCTGTGTGGCGACATGGCGGTGCTCGAGGTGGGTGCACAGCAGTGGTACGTACAGAACAGCGCCTACGTCGCTTCGGAGACCTCGGTCGATGTGGCCACCCAGAGCGGCGGTTTCAAGGGCTGGTTCTCTGGCGCTGGGCTGTTCATCCTGGGGACCCAAGGGCAGGGCCAGATGGTCATCGGTTCCTTCGGCGCGATGGAGCAGGTCACCGTCGACGGCAACATGGTGATCGACACCGGCCACCTGGTCGCCTGGGACGCCAGCCTGCAATACAACATCGCCAAGGCTAGCCAGTCTGGCTGGATCGCCTCCTGGCTCAGCGGCGAGGGCATGGTCTGTCACTTCCAGGGCCAGGGCCAGGTCTACCTGCAGACCCGGAACGCCCAGGAATACGGTCAATCGGTCGGTGCGCTACTGCCGCCACGCCGGGGTTGAGGGACTGCTATGCAATCGGAAATACGTCACAATCCTGATTTCGCAGTCATCCGCGTTCAGTTCGACCAGCCAGGCGAACAGGTGGTTGCTGAAGCTGGCGCCATGGTGGCGCGCGACACCGCGGTGACCATGGAGACCAACATGCGTGGCGGTCTCGGTAGTGCCCTGAAGCGCAAGCTGCTTGGCGGCGAGAGCTTGTTTCAGAACACCTTCACCTGCACCCAACCTGGCCAAACGGTGTGGATCGCTCCGGCTCCCGAAGGCGCCATCCAGCAAGTGGACATGCAGGAGGGGATGGAGATCTTCTTGCAGTCCGGCGGCTACTTGGCCTCGACCACCGGGGTCCAGCTGGACACGAAATGGCAGGGCGCCAAGGGCTTCTTCAGCGGTGAAGGGTTGTTCCTGCTGCGCGCCTACGGCACCGGCACGTTGTGGTTCTCGACCTACGGCGGTATCCACGCCGTCGACATCGGCCAGCAGTATCACGGCTACATTTGTGACACTTCCCACATGGTCGCCTTCACCCAGGGCCTAAATTATTCGATCAACAAAGTTGGGGGTCTGAAGAGCCTTTTTCTCTCTGGTGAAGGGCTGGTGTGCACCTTCCAGGGCCAGGGCCGGCTCTGGATGCAGACCCGAAATCCAGGTGCTTTGGCCAATTTCCTCCATCCTTTCCGGAGGCAGCAGAGGTCCGGTTGAGCCCTCGCTGGTTCACCCAGGGGGGTCACAAAGGCGGCGCCTTGTACCGAGTGAGCTACTCTAAGACTATTAGCGGTCATGTGCCGCCCGGTGCTCCAGGGATTGCGTCCTCTCCCCTAGGCTGGCTAAAGTAACGGGGGAGCCCGCTGGGCCCCGCCGGTATTCATCCATGTGGAAACTGTCGATTGAGGATGACGAGGGACAGCAAACAACGCTGGACCTCTCCATGGATGAGTACGCCATCGGTCGTGCTGAAGACGCGAGCGTCCGGCTGACGGAGCGCAACATCTCGCGCCGGCACGCCCTCCTGCGGGCGACTGCCGACGGCTGGACGCTCGAAGACGTCGGTAGCTACAACGGTACCCACATCAACGGTGAGCGGCTCGGTGCTGTGACGCCACTGGTGGTGGGCGCTATCGTCCAGCTCGGAGACTACCGCATCGAGCTGCTCGACGCGGCGGTGGCCGAAGTGCCAGCCGACCCGGTCGTTCGGGAACGGCGTCCGGACCGACTGGTCGTCGTCATCGGTCCGGTGCCGGGGGCCGAGTTCTCTCTGGAGGGAGATTGTTTGACGATCGGCCGCGCCGAAGAGGCGCATGTGACGATCAACCACTCATCGGTCAGTCGCATTCACGCCGAGCTACATGGCTTGGACGAGAACCGGTGGGAGGTTATCGACCATGGCAGCTCGAACGGGGTCCGCATCAACGGCGTCGAGCTGCGCCGCGGCATCATCGAGCCTGGCGACGCACTCGAGCTTGGGGATGTCCGTCTCCGTTTCGTGGCGGCGGGCAAGTACTTCCGACCGACCACCGATCTGAGCCAGCAGCTTCCTGCGGTGGTGCCCTTCGAGGGGGCGTCCTCGAGTGCTCAGGCCGCCGTTGAGACCAAGCGCAGCTTCGGGACGATCGCCGTCGTCGCCCTCGTCGTTGGGGCGGCCATCGTGGTCTTCTTCTTGATGGTTGGGGGTGGCAGTGGCGGGGACACCGATCCAGAACCGGCGAGCTCCGCCGCTCCCATGGCGACCAGCGAGGCCGAGGCCAAGGCCATTCTCGCCGCGGCGGTGGAGATCGGAGAGAGCGACATCATCCGCGCCCACAACCAGTTGAAGCGGATCCCCGAAATCTCACCGCTTCAGGACGCCGATGAGTTCAAGTCTATCGAGGAGCGCTGGGCCGATGCCATCTTCGAGAAGGTGGAGGCTACCGAGGACGTCAAGGAGAAGCGCCGTCTGCTGAACGAGATCAGCGACACCACGACGGTGAGTGCCGAGAAGCGTAAGCAGGCCGCCGAGGCCGTGCGGGCTCTCGGGCCACCGGAAGACGACCGCCCTCCGCCCCGGCGACCACCGACGACCAGTGGCGGCGGGCCGGTCCCGCCGCGCCCGACCGCACCGGCGACCACCTCGACGAAATCGGCTGCTCCGGCCCCTTCGGCCACC
>JAUVCD010000313.1 GCA_030590865.1 Myxococcales bacterium
AGCTGGATTCGCTGCTGGCCCAGTTGCCAGCCCGCCAGTTGCCCAAGCCTCGCGCCCGGCTGCTGCTCGGCGGCGCTGCCACCGACGAGATCACCTTGGTGGAGCAGATAGAGGGGCTGGGCGCCTTAGTGGTGGCCGATAGCCTCTGCTACGGCTCCCGGGCTACCTGGAAGCTCGATCTACCCGAGGATGGCGGCGATCCCTTGCCCGCCATGGCCCGGGCCTATCTGGAGCACCTGCTCTGTCCGCGCATGTTCGACGACTACGACAGGCGGCTGGATTTCCTGCTCCAGGCGGCGAAGCGGGCCAGCATCGATGGGGCGGTGCTCGTCTACAACAAGTTCTGCGATCTACACGGCGTGGAAAATGTTCGGTTAGGTCGGGACCTGGAGAAGCGAGGAATTCCTGTGCTGGTGCTGGAGAAAGAATATGGCGCTGGAGCGGACGAAGGGCGCATCAGCACGCGAGTCCAGGCCTTTCTCGAGCGGATTGGAGGGTGACGGATCATGGCGCTCAGAAAGTTCAAGAAGAACGAGGGGCTGCTGGACCGAGTGAGCTCGCTGGCTGGCCTGATCGACGATCTCCCCGATGACTTGAGCGACGAGGAGGTAGCCGGGCTGGTGCGGGTGATGCCGCCGGATACGGCGCGCAGCGTCGAGGCGATGCTGGTGCCGCGATCCCGCCGGGCGAGCTTGCGGTTCTTCAAGATGCTGTCCACCTGGTTGAAGGATGCCCGCCGGATCCAGCAACGGGGGGGCAAGGTGTTTCTGGTCCCCTTCAACTTCCCGGTGGAGGTCGTTCACCTCTTCCGCAATGCCATTCCGATCACCAGCGAGGTGTTGACCACGCTGGCGGCGGCAGCTCTGGAAGGCGGTGGCGAGCGCTATTGGGAATACGCCATGGGGTTGGGGCTGCCCGACACGCTCTGCTCGTCCAATACCATCGAGCTTGGTTCCATTCTGGCGGGCGAGGATTTTCGGCCCGATGCGATCATCCAGGCGGCACCTGGCGGCTGCGACGCCAACTCCAAGATCCACGAATTCGTGGCCGCTGAGCTGGGGATTCCGCAGTTCTTTCTGGAGAAGCCCACCGACTCGAGCAGTCGGGGAAAAGAGCTCTATCGCAAGTATCTGGTGAAGCTGCTGCGCGATTTGGAGGAGTTCATCGGCGAGAAGCTGGATGAGGATCGAGTCCGAGAAGTACTGGGGCACGCGAACCGGTGCTCGGATCTCTACTTCGAGCTATGGGAGCTGCGGAAGTGCGTGCCGAGCCCGGTCCCCAACATCTTTGCGCTCTGGTGTTACGGCGTGCGGTTTTCCATGTGGGGACGGCCCGAGGCTGCCGACTGCATGGAGCTGATGATTGAGGTCGCCAAGCAGCGGCTGGCCGAGGGGCGGTATCCAGCGCCAGAGGAGCGCGCTCGGGTGTTGTGGCTCTACACGGGGTATTACTTCGATCTCCTCGGCTTCTTCAATTGGATGGAGGAGCACGGGATTACCTATCTGACGGACATGCTGGGCACGTTCTATCCAGCGCCCGTCGATCTGACGTCGATGGACACGATGATCGACGGCATGGCGCGAGCGGCCTGGAACATGCCGATGACCCGCCAGATGGGCAATCCGTCGATGTTGCAGAGTTGGGTCGACGATGCCACCTACGCCATTACCGATCTTGCGGCCACCTGCGCCATCTATTGTGGTCACCATGCCTGCAAACAGACCTGGAGCGTATTCTCGGCCACTCGCACCGAGCTTCAGAAACGGCTGGGCGTGCCGGTGATGGCGCTGCAGGGCGATTCGTGGATGAAGACCATGACACCCACCAGCGTGTTGCAAGAGGAAATTGCGTCGTTCATCGACAACGTGGTGGTGGGTCGTAGCAAGCCAAAGCGGCCGCGGCCGAAGCGGCGACGACGGGCTTGACGATCGCGACAATGCAACGATGAGCGGTGGTGAATGTTATTCGGTGGCATCGACGTAGGCTCACTTACCGCTCAGGCGGTGCTGCTCGAGGACGGTGAGCTGCGGGCGTCCCGCAACATCAGGGTCTTGCCCAACCCCGTAGACTCGGCCCGGGCCGTCTGGACGACCCTGTTGGAGCAGCAGGGCGTCGATCAGGGGGCGGTGCAGTGCACCGTTGCTACCGGATACGGTCGGGAGAAGATCGAGGGTTCTGGGCTAGCTCAAAGCAACGTAAGCGAGATCTCGTGCCACGGGATGGGGGCCTGGTCGGTGATCCCAGGGCTGCGGACGCTGATCGACATCGGCGGGCAAGATGCCAAGGTGATTCGTGTCGGTCCGGCGGGTCAAATGGTCAACTTTGCCATGAACGACAAGTGTGCCTCCGGCACCGGTCGGTTTCTCGAGGTGATGGCTCGGTCCCTTCAGGTCGAGCTCGGTGAGCTGGGCCCGCTGTCGATGAAGGCTCGCGAGCCGGTGGCCTTGTCGTCTCGTTGCAGCATCTTCTGTGAGACCGAGGTGCTCCATTTTCGACAGCGGGGGGTGGCGGCGGCGGACATTGCCGCCGGTGTGACTCGGGCGATGGCCGAACGGGTGGCGGCGCTGGCTCGTCGTGTGGGGCTGGAGGCCGATGTGTCCATGTCTGGAGGGGTCGCCAAGAACCTGGCGGTGCGCGCCGAGCTGGAGCGGCTCCTGGGCGTGAGGATGGTGAGCTGCCCGGTGGATCCCCAGGTGGTGGGCGCGCTTGGGGCGGCCCGTTTCGCCGCTGACCAGCAGGCCAGATCATGATTACTCTCGGCTGCGACGTGGGGAGCCTATTCACCAAGGCGGTCGTCCTCGACGACGACTCGATTGCCGCGTCTCGGCTGAGCCCCACCACCGGCAACGCCACCGAGGACGTGGAGCGCCTGGTGGCCGATCTGTTGGTCGAGGCAGGGCTCGGCCGGGACGCCCTGGACGGCGAGGCGGTCACCGGCCGAGGTGCCGATCTGGTCCAAGTAGCCGAGCACAGCGAGGACACTCTGACTTGCGTCGGTTGGGCTGCTCGGGAGTATCTCGAGAAAGTGGAGTTGGTCATCGACGTTGGCGGCCAGAGCATCACGTCCCTGCTGCTCGACGATGCGGGTGAGGTCGTGAACTTCATGCGCAACGACAAATGTGCGTCCGGCTCGGGACGGTTCTTGGACGTGATGTCTGCGGCCGTCGGTGTCTCGCTCGATCGGATAGACGAGGTGGTGGCCAAGGCTGAGAGTCCCGCTCCGTTCAGCTCTCAATGCGGCGTTTTCGTGGAGAGCGAAGTGATCACCCATGTCAATGCAGGCGTGAAGCCCGCCGATATCGTGGCTGGCCTATGCGACGCCGTGGCCCGGATCGTGTCGTCCCAGGCGCGCCGGTTCGGACAGGGCAAGGCTTACACGCTCACTGGCGGGGTGGCGCGGATTCAAGCGGTGGTCAAGCTGATTGGCCAGCGTCTGGATGGCGAATACCAACCCTTTCCCCTGGACCCGCAGCTGACGGCCGCGGTGGGGGCGGCCTTGCTGGCCAGTCCGGAGTGACATGGGTCTGTTCGACCAACCGCTGGCGGAGGTTCGGCGCTGGCTCGACGCTCTGGGGCCAGAGGGTCAGGCGCGTGGGGTCTGTCCGGTGGCGGGATTGCCGTGGGCGACTCGCCCAGCCGTCGTTCTGGGAGACGCGGTGGAGCTCGAGCTGGGCCATCCCTCCGTCCCGTCATGTTCGATGGCGCTCTGGGGCGCTTCGGACGCCGTGGGGGACGGGCGGATCACCTTGGTCGGACCGGACTTCACTGAACCCGATGGGCTGATGCTGCCCTTGGCTCAGGTCGTGATCGTCGCTGGGCGAGTCGAGGACCAGATGGAGTGCTCTCGCATGTTGCGCGAAGCGGTCTATGGGCTCCGTCTCGAAGGCCTGTCGACCCGTCACCATCCGGCGACTCAGCGGGTCTGGTATCGGGCGGGGGCAGAAGCCCTGGTGCTCGGTTTCTCTGCCGCCATGCTCGGCAGTGCACTGATAGAGCGCTGTCGGGAGCTGCCCTTCGTGGAGCGAGCCGAAGTGCTGCTGGTGACCGCTAGCCCCGAGGCGGTGACCGGTCTCATGCCAGCTGCTGAGCTGGCTGCCGATATCGGTGCCGCCCTCATTCAGATGAGCGAAGAGATGTCCTTCGACTGTGACACCTGCGACTACACTGAGGTCTGCGATCAGATTGACGAGCTGAAGGCGCTCAGAGCCAAGCTACGTCGGGAGCAACGCCAATGAATCAAGTCATCGCCGTCTGTGGAAAGGGCGGAGTGGGGAAGACCACGATTTCGGCGCTCCTGGGCCGAGCGCTCGCGGCGGACACCGAGGACCGGGTCTTGGTGGTCGACGCCGATCCAGCGGGGGGGCTCGCCATGGCTCTCGACTGGTCGGTGGCAGGCTCTATCAACGATCTGCGGCAGGAGATCCTGGACGCGATCGAGCGCCGCAAAACGGATCAAGCGGATCTGGCGGCAGCCATCGACTACCGGCTGCTGGAAATGCTCTCGGACCGGGACAACCTGGCGCTGTTGTCCGTAGGCCGCTCGGAGGAGGCGGGTTGCTTCTGTAACCTCAACACGGTGCTGCGCGAGGCCATCGAGGCGCTCTCCGGTCACTTCCGCACCACCATCGTGGATGCCGAGGCGGGACTCGAGCAGGTCAACCGCCGGGTGATGCGCTCGGTGACCCATCTGCTGCTGGTGACCGATCCTGGGGCCAAAGGGGTGCGAGTCGCCGAGGAGATTCACGCCCTCGCCGTGGAGGCCGTGGCGCCCAAGCGCGTGGGGCTGCTGGTCAACCGCGTCCGATCGGAAGCGGAAATCGATTCGATACGTAGCCGCACCAAGTTGCCGCTGCTCGGTTGGATCCCCGAGGACGACGCAGTTCGCACCTTCGACGCCCAGGCGCGCTCGCTGCTCGAGCTGCCGCCGTGCCCAGCGGTGGCGGCAGTTCGAGCCTGGATCAGCGACGGCGAGTTCTTCGGCTGACCGCTCGCCGTGATGGGTTGGCGCGGCTACCATCCAAGGTCCTGATGAAATCGATTGCAGAAGCCTACGTCAAACTGGTGCTGGCCATGGGGCAGCACGATCCAGACTATGTCGACGCCTACTATGGGCCACCACAGTGGCGCACCGAGGCCGAGAGGACCAAGCGGCCGCTGGCCGACATTCGCTCTGACGCGGAAGCGCAGATCGCCGCCCTCGGAAGCGGACCACCGGCTGATGGTGACGAGATGGACCAGCTTCGTCACCAATATCTGGGCTGTCAGCTCAGCTCGCTGATCAGTCGGGTCGAGATGCTCGCCGGCAAGCAGCTCAGCTTCGACGAGGAGTCGAAGGCCCTCTATGATGCGGTGGCGCCGACTCACACCGAGGCGGAGCTCGAGGCCATGGTCGCCGAGATGGCGGACTTGCTCCCTGGGGACGGTTCGCTGGTCGATCGCTTCGAGACTTACCGCGACGGCTTCGTCATTCCTGCCGACAAGGTCGACCAGGTGTTCGCGGTGGCCATCGATGCCTGCCGGGAGCGCACCAAAGCCCACCTCGAGCTGCCGGCAGGGGAGAGCTTCGAGGTCGAGACCGTCACCGGCAAGAGCTGGAGCGCCTACAATTGGTACAAAGGAGGCTTCCGGAGCCTCATCCAGGTCAACACCGACCTGCCGATCCCCATCGACCGAGCCGTCGATCTGGCGGCCCACGAAGGCTACCCCGGTCACCACGTCTACAACGTGCTGCTCGAGCAGCATCTGGTACGGGAGCGGGGCTGGGTTGAGTTCTCGGTCTACGCCCTGTTCAGCTCTCAAAGCCTGATTGCCGAGGGCACGGCCAACTATGGAATCAAGGTGGCCTTTCCAGGTGAAGAGCGTCTCGCCTTCGAGCGGGACGTGCTCTTCCCCTTGGCTGGCCTGGATCCGGCAGCCGCCGAGGGCTACGCCAAGGTCCGCGTTCAGCTCGACAAGCTGAGCTACGCAGGCAACGAAGCAGCGCGGCGCTACCTGGACGGCCGCATCGACGCAGCGGCGGCCGCACAGTGGCTGTCGGCCCATGCCATGACGCCCCCAGCTCGGGCCGAGCAGCGGGTCAGGTTCTTCGATCAGTACCGAAGCTACGTGATCAACTACAACCTGGGCGAGGACATGGTGGGCGACTACATCGAGCGCCGCGGCGGCACCGCCGATCAGCCTGCCAAGCGGTGGGATGAGTTCCGCAAGCTGTTGGCATCGCCTCGCTTGCCGTCAGGGTTGCGCTAGACCATCGAAGCTCACCCTGCGTTGATGGCCCCTTGGGGTTAATCCCCCGGCGCAGCCGGTAGCGTGCGCAGCGCCGCCAGCACGTCCTGGAGGCGCGCGACGTGGGCCCGCTCGGTGTTGACCAAGGCGTCGAGTGGCACGCTGGGACCCAAAATGTCACTGAGCACCAGGTAGAGCTCCAGCGTCGCCTTTTCGAAGGTGAGGGCGTGCTCCAGCCCCTCCTCCTCGTTTCCGATCTCGTCGACACCAACGAAAGGACCTTCTTTCGAGGAGAAGTACTGAAAGGCGGCGAGCTTCCGCAACCTGCTGACCCGATCACTGTCGAGCTCGCCTGGGTCATCGACCGGAGTCAGCTCGAGCAGGCTCTCGAATTGCCAGTGGTGGTCCTGCTCTTCCAGAGCCAGCTGCTCGAACAGCGAGCCCAGCTCCCGATCATGGGCGAACTTGGCGGCGAGCTGCTCGTATAGTTTGGCGCCCATCTCCTCGGTGACGACGGCGAGCTCGAGGCTCTTTCTCACCGTGAACTGCTCTTGCATGACACCTCCTCGCGGCGCGACGAAGGCGTTCGTCACGTCTGCCATTTCTGCTTGTTAGCCGTGAATGGAAGGGCGCATCACCGGCGACCGCCCGTCTGGTCAACATGAGCCGCAATAATTGGATGTCAATATCCAGAATGCATTTTGACGCAGATGCGGCACTAACCATGACCGGCGAGCGCTGGCGGGTGACCGCGACCCTGGATACCCCAGGGCTGCTCAGGACGGCTGGACACCCAATGTTGCGGCGGCCTGTGTCGCGAACTATCCAGTGCTGTGAGCTGCTCGCTGTCCCCGGGGGAGCAGGGCGGCTCGTGTCACGCTTGTCGCTACGCCCTGGTTTGGCCCGCGCCACCGGCGCTGGAGGAGCATCATGAGATCACTATCCCGCCGCAGTGCGTCCCTGCTCGTCAGCTCTCTTCTGCTCGTTGCAGCCTGCGACTCGGATTCTGAGCAGCCCGGTTCGGGCGCCGCAGCCTCGGGCGCGGGCACGGCCACTGGCGGGGCTGCCGCGGGTGGCGCGACCACGGGCGGCAATGGCACGGGCGGTGCCGCTGGCGGTAGCGGTGGCGGGCAGGTCGGCGGAACCGGTGGCACCGCGGGCTCCGCTGGGGTCGATCCCTGCATTGACGGGCCGTTGGTCGGCCTGCCTTACCCTCACCGCGCCCCGATAGACATGAAGGGCATCCAGCCGGACTTCTGGCCTAACCAACAGGAGCTGGTCGATCACCACACCGGCACCGTGGCGATGAACCTGGTGTGGGCCCACTGGGAGCCTCAGGTCAAGACCCCACCCTGCAGCGGTGCAGAGCAGGAATATTCAGGCCGCTGTTACGTCATCAGCAGCGCCGTCGATGATGCTATTGCCGACTGGACCAGTCGCGGTGTGGAGGTGACCGCTGTGCTCTACGGCGTGCCGCCCTGGGCACGGACGGGCAACCCCAATTGCTCACCCATCGCGCAGGGCTTCGAGATCTTCTGTACCCCTGACGACGCCAACGAGTACGGGCGCTTTGTCGGCATGGTGGCCAGTCGTTACGATGGTCTCAAGGGCCATGGCCGGGTCGCGGATTTCGTCATTCACAACGAGGTCAATGCGAATGCCTGGTTCGACATCGGCTGTGGCCAGGGAACACCCTGCGATACCAACACCTGGATCCAGACCTACGCCGACAACTACAACGCCGCCTACGACGAGATCAAGCAGCACCAATCCGCAGCGCGGGTCCTGTACAGCTTCGAGCACCACTTCGATACGGTCTATGACCAGCCGAGCGACACCAACGCCATGTTGTCGGTCAAGACCTTCATCACTCAGCTCGACGGTCTGGTCGGCAACCGGCGCTGGCAGGTGGCCTACCACCCCTACGCCCCGAGTCTCCTCTCGGCGGAGTTCTCGCCACTGGACTTGCCGCGGGTCACCTATGGCAATCTAGGCGTGCTGCTCGGCTGGCTGCGCACGACCTTTCCCAACGATGCTTGCGCCTGGACGGTGCAGCTCACCGAAAGCGGCATCAACTCGGGACCTCCCTCTTCGGAGGCTGCTCAGGGCCCAGCGGTCTGTGACAGCCTTCGCAACGTGCTCGCCACACCGGGGATCACCAACTACCTCTACCACCGCATGCAGGACGTCGCCTCCGAGGCTCCGCTGGTGCTCGGCCTGCACCGAGAGAACGGTAGCGCCAAGCCAGCCTGGGAGGTGTGGGCCTGGGCGAACCACACTGGGCCTGGCCATCCCTCGTTGAGCTGTGGCTTCGAGCACCTGCCTTACACCCGCCTGGCGAGCAGTCACGGCGGATGGGCGAACTTCCACTGGGCCTCTTCGCGACTGGCACCGCCAGGATTCGTCGAGGATGGCGCCTGGTACCTGTTACGGGCCGAGGAGCCAGGCACCGAGCTGCTCTTCGAGTGCTTCGTGCCCGATGCCGGCGCCGGTGTGAACGCCTTCTCGAGCACTGATCCGCTCTGCGCTGGCGCGACGGCCATGGGACCGGTGGGCTACCTATGGACGAGCCAAGTGACCGACACCGTGCCGCTCTACCATTGCACCCGCACGGTGGCCGTGTGGACCGATGCCTTCGTGTCCGCTGACGCCAATTGTGAAGGCAACGGCAATGGCACACTGCTGGGTTACGTGCGGCCGATTCCGTAATCCTCGCCACCACAAGTCGGTCGCTGGTGAAGTCGCCCGCGCTGCGGAGCGTGTATGGCACAGATCTTGTTTTCAACGCTGAGCCATGTCTCGCAAAGTCAGCAAGAGATCAGCACGTCCAGGCCATCAATCCGGGGAGGTAGGCGACAAATCCAAGGTTGAGGACGGTCGTCGCGGGTCACAACCGATGCCGCTCTCGGTCGTAATGTTGTTCGTCGTACCCTTCGTACTGCTCGTCCTCTACGGGATTCTTGGAGCGCACTGACGGCCAGGCACAAAGCCTCACGACGATTCAGAGGACGATCACAACAGGCGCAGAAAGCGCTCTCATCGGCACCCCCAGCGGCACCCCCAGGGGCAACCCAAAGCGGCAACGCTCCGGTCGCGGGACGGGGCAAATAGCCCCAGCCTGGGTCAACTTGTCTCAGCCATGCCGGCGACGGGCCCCTAATGGGTGCTTGCCGATGGTCGCCCACCACGGGAGCGCGCGGACCCCATGTGTCGCAATTGTTGCCATTGGGTGAGCGCGTCAAGGGAAGTTCAATGCTCCACAACCCACGGCCGCGGCAGCGCTTGCCTCGCGGTGTGCGCTTCACCCGCTGGTTCATTGCTCGGCTTGGAAGCAAGACCCTCTATTTGATACTCCTCGCTGCCCTCATCGGCGCAGGGGGCGGCGTGGGTGCCATCGTCTTCCGGCACATGATCCAGCTGGTGAGTCGGCTGGCCTACCCAGCAGGTGTCTCCGTCGCGCAGCTTGCAGCCCTCCCCTGGTACGCCCTCCTCCTGGCTCCGGCCGTAGGCGGCATGATCGTAGGTCCGATGATCTACTTCCTCGCTCGGGAGGCGAAAGGGCACGGGGTTCCCGAGGTCATGGACGCCGTCGCCAACCAAGGTGGACGGATCCGAGCACGGGTGGCGGGGGTGAAGATTCTTGCCAGCGCGCTGAGCATCGGTGTGGGTGCGTCGGTGGGCCGTGAGGGTCCCATCGTGCAGATTGGCAGCTCCCTCGGCTCTACCATGGGCCAATGGCTGCACTTGGACGCACGAACGATCCGCTTGCTGGTCGGCTGCGGCGCTGCGGCTGGCATTGCCGCCACCTTCAACGCGCCCATGGCTGGCGCCGTTTTTGCGCTCGAAGTCATCCTCGGGTTTGGCACGATTAGCAAGTTTGCTCCCCTGGTGGTCGCCAGCGTCGTGGC
The DNA here is from genome assembly GCA_030590865.1 of Myxococcales bacterium. Taxonomy (GTDB): domain Bacteria; phylum Myxococcota_A; class Polyangia; order Polyangiales; family Polyangiaceae; genus JAPYTK01. Next base: position 10,134 of record JAUVCD010000313.1, read on the forward strand.
CACGGTGATCTCCCGGCGCTTCCTTGGAGATTTTCCAGCATTCGAGGTGCCCCGCTACGAGCTCGCTAGCGCTTGGGAGCTTGGCCTCTGCGTGGTGCTCGGTCTGCTCTCCGCAGGCGTGGCCGTCGGTTTCAGCCGCGGCCTCTACCTGGTGGAAGATCTATGGAACCGTATCCCCGTGCACGAGGCCGCCAAGCCCGCCATCGGTGGGCTCTCGATCGGTGCGATTGCACTGTTATTTCCCCAGGTCATGGGTGCCGGCTACGAGACCATCGGCCAGGTTCTTGCGAGCGATACCGGGTCTGGCGTGATGGTGCTGCTGGCCCTGTTGTTGGCAAAGATCTTGGCGACCCATCTGTCTCTAGGCGCCGGCTTCTCCGGTGGCGTATTCGCGCCCGCGCTC
>JAUVCD010000206.1 GCA_030590865.1 Myxococcales bacterium
GAGCCGGCGGCCCTGCCGCTGCTGCAGTTCGCAGCCCAGCAGCTCTGGCGGAAACGGGATCGGAGGACCAGCCGCCTCACACGTCATGCCTATGCGTCCATCGGCGGAGTCGCCGGCGCCCTGGCCCGCCACGCAGACGGCGTCTTAGACCAACTGTCCGCCAGTCAGTCAGTGGCGGCTCAGATCATCCTGCTGCGCCTGGTCACGCCGGAACGAACGCGCCGCATTCAGGCACGATCCAGTGTGCTCGAGGGACTGGACGACGAGGCCGAGGAGGTGCTCGGGCGCCTGGTGACCGCCCGACTCGTTTCGGTACGCAGCTCGCGGGGTGCACACGAGGACGATTCGGAGATCGAAATCGTGCACGAGTCTCTGCTGAGGACTTGGGGGCGACTGACCCAGTGGATCGACGATAGTCGAGAGGAGCTCGCCTTCGTCGCCGAGGTGAGCCCGACGGCCGAGCTCTGGCACAAGCGGGGGCGGCGGGACGCCGAGGTCTGGGATGGCGACGCCCTGAGTGAAGCGCTGCGGATGCTCGAACGGCTCTCGGGCAGAGCGCCCGATCTGGTGAGCGCTTTCCTCGAAGCGGGACGAGCCAAGCAGCTGCGTAGCCAGAAACGCAGGCGCGGGCTCATCGTCGGTGCCATCGTCCTGCTGAGCATGGTGGCGCTGGCACTGGCGGCCCAAAACCGTGAGGTTGGGCGGCAGCGCGACCAGGCTGAGGCCGAGCGTCGCAAGGCCAACGAGCAGCGTCAGCGGACCCGACTTCGGTGGGCTGAGGCGCAACGAGAGGGTGCCCTGGCGGCGCTGCTCGGCGGCGATCCGCTGGCGGCTCGGGCCAAGCTGCGCGGCGCCTTGGAGCAAGAAGACTCGCCCTTGGCGCGAGCCTTGTGGTGGCGCCTTGGCCGCGAGCCCCTGCGGTGGACCAAAGACCTTGGAACGGTAGTGCAGAAGGTGGCCTTCGCCCCAGGGGGACAGACGGTGGCCGCAGCCTGTCAGGACAAGACCATCGCCCTGCTCGACATCGATACCCGGGCCGAGCACTTTCTGCGGGGCCACAACGACCAAGTGCTCGCCCTGGCTTACTCTCCTAATGGCTCGCTGCTCGCATCAGCGAGCTGGTCTGGCGAGCTGCTGGTGTGGGACCTCGGCACTGAGTCGATGACCAAGCTGAAAGGCCACTCGTCACAAATCAGGGCGCTCGCCATCAGCCCTGACGGGCGGCTGCTGGCCTCCGCTGGCGCCGACAAGACCGTGCGGCTGTGGCAACTGTCGGACCACCAGCTGCTCAAATCGCTGCCGGGCCATGAGGCGATGGTGCGAGCCTTGCGCTTCAGCCCCGACGGGGGGCTGCTCGCTTCAGGGAGTGACGACAAGACCGTGCGGCTCTGGCAGGTGAGCTCAGGCGCCCAACAGCGGGTGCTGACCGGCCACGATGCTGGCGTCTACGCCCTGGCGTTCAGCCCCGACGGCGGATCGCTTGGCTCAGGGGGCACGGACAAGATCATCCGCATCTGGACCTTGGACGACCGGAGTCCCCCACGACGGCTGGCCGGCCATAGTGCCACGATCTCAGCGCTGGACTACACGCCTGATGGGCGGACGCTGGTGACTGCAGATTGGGCCAGCTCGGTGCATGTCTGGGACGTCGCTTCCGGCGCCCAACGGCGACTGCTCGGTGGCCATACCGCTGGGATCTACTCGCTGGCCCTAGGACCTGCCGGCGCGCTGGTCGCCACGGGAAGCTGGGACAACACGGTCCGGCTCTGGGATCTGCGAGTGACCACCGAAGCCCGCGGCACAGCGGGCCATACCGGCGGCGTCTATGGGTTGGCCTTCGATGCCACCGGAGCGACGCTCGTGTCTGGAGGGCTCGACAAGACCATCGCTATCTGGGACGTCGCCACCGGCGCGCGAAAGCGCGTGCTCACCGGCCATCGCAACTCCATCGGCGGGATCGACATCAGCCCCAGCGGCCGTTTGCTCGCCACCGCCAGCGGCGACGACACCATCGGCCTCTGGGACCTATCCACCGGCGAGCAGGAACGCTTGTTGATCGGCCATCGCTCCGAAGTGACGGACCTGCAGTTCGGCCCGGCCGGCAAGCAGCTGGTCTCCGGGAGCTACGACAAGACCGTGCGCCTCTGGGACACAGCTTCCGGCAACCAGCTCCGATGCTACGAGGGCCACAAGGGCACGGTGTGGGGCGTCAGCTTCAGCGCCGACGGTAAGCGCGTCGCCTCGTCGGGAGACGACAAGACCGTGAAGCTTTGGGCCACGACCGGCGCCACCCTCGAGGCGGTAGCGACATTGACGGGCCACGGCGAGTCGATCACCTCCGTGGCTTTCGACCCCAGCAATCCCCAGCGGCTGGCCAGCGGATGTGACGACCACCAGGTGCGACTCTGGGACCTTGCAAAAGGTGAAAGCCGTGTCCTCGGCACCCACGCCGGACGGGTCTATTGGCTGGCGTTTTCTCCGGACGGCCGGCAGCTCGGTGCTCCTGACTCGAGCGGAACGGCACGGCTCTGGGACCTCGAGTCGGGAGGCTACCGCACGCTCATCGGCCACCGCGGGGAGGTCAACTACTTGCGCTTCAGTCGAGACGGCAAGCTAGTCGCCACCGGGGGTGACGACGGGACGGTCCGGGTGTGGCGCGCTGACACGGGCTCGGCCCACTGGCGGGCTCCGGTGCTGCTTCACAGTCCGCCCGAGTTGCTCACCCACCAAGGCTGGACTCGCTTCGACGATACCAAGCCTGGGCCCGAGGCGGCCTGGCGCTCGGCCCTCGTGGGCCAGGCACGGAGAGCGTCTCAGAGCCAGGATGGGGCGACGGTGTGTTTGATCGGCCACGACGGAACGCTCCAGCTCTGGGACAGAGCCCGCGATACAATGGTGCACCAGTGGCCCAAGCTCGACCGAGCCGAGGTCCTGGCCCTGGGCCACAGCTGCGCGAGCCTGGCCGACGGTCAGCTTCGGCTGCACGCCCGAGGAGGGGAGACCAAGTTGCTGAGCGACCAGGTGAGCGCCTTTTCCCTCAGCGGTGAGCTGCTCGTCGCCAGCGCTAGTCGCGAGATCGCTTCCTTCGACGCCCAGGGGTCGAAGGTCGCCACCCATCCAGCCAGCGTGGGCGTCACGGCCCTCGATCTGAACGGCACTCGGCTGTTGCTCGGTTATGCCAACGGCAACATCGAGGGCATCACTCTGGGAGGCGAGCCGAGCGCGCCCCTGCCCTTCCAGGACGTGCCGGCCAGCCCGGTGGTGCGCATGTTGGCCGGGCCCATGGATACGCTCATCGTGGGCCATGCCAGCGGGGCTCTCGGACTCTGGAGCCTGGCCGACGGGGCCCGTCTATATTCGACCCGCTTGCACGGACCTGTGGTGCACTTGCTGCTCTCAGGTCACCAACTCATCGCCGCCACCGAGCTCGGCAGCTATCACGCCTTCGACCTGAGCGCCTTCCACCTGGATCACTGCGAGCTGCTCGACCGTGCCTGGAGGACCATTCCGGTGGTCTGGGAGGACGCTCGGCCGGTCCTCCGAGGGCGACCGAGCAACCATCGGTGTGCAGCACGCTAGGCCACCGCACAGCCGTTGGCGGCGCCACTCGCAGCCTCCACCGGTAGTATCCAAAGCACCGCCATGGCATAGGACTTGGGCTTGAGCCTTGGCTCATGAAAAGGAGTATTCATCGATGTTGACCAAAACTCTCTCGTTCTCCTTCATCCTCGTCAGCGCCCTGGCCTTGACAGGCTGCACCGATCCCATGGTGGGTGACTGGGAGTCGGACAACGACTGCGGCGACTCCGAGCTGACGGCCGACGATGACGGTACCGGCGACGGCTACGTTTATATGGCCACTATGAGTAATCCATGCACCAAGTGCGACTTCGACTTCGACTGGGAAGAGAAGGGCGATGGCGACTACGACATCGAGATCGAGTTCGACGCATGCAATTGCGGGGACGTGACCAAAGGCGACGTCGAGTGCAACATGAATGACGACGAAGACGAGATGGACTGCGAGCTGACCCTCGGCACTTGCCCGTCCGACGAGGCAGAGTGGAAAAAGGTAGAGTAGCGAAAGGCGGCAAGGAACACCGCCAGGCTCAGCGCCGCGAGCGGCCGAAGCGGATGGTCGACCAGGCCCATCCGAATAGCCCCGCGGGCCTTGTCGGGCTTAGGTGATTGGGCCGTCGGCGCCCTAATGGTACCCTAACCGCCACTCACCAAGGGGGGCGACGGATGGGACGACGGGACACGCTGGTCCACCGGCTGGCGGACTGGGCCGAACGCAAGCCGGGCGCGCCGGCCATCCACGAGCGCAGCGAGGACGGCACCTGGCGGACCTACAGCTGGGCCGAGTACTGGCAGGTGGTGCGAGACACCGCCAAGGGACTCATCGCTCTGGGCCACCAGGTCGGCGACTGCGTGGCGCTAGTCGGCGGCTCACGCTGCGGCTGGGTGATCAGCCAGTTCGGAATAATGGCCGCCCGCGGCGTGCCGGCGCCGATCTATCCCAACAGCACAGCGGACCAGGCCGCCTACATCGTCCAACACTCGCGCTGCAAAATCGCCATCGCTGATACGGACGAACAGCTAGCCAAATATCTGAAGGGCATCGAGCGGGAGCTGATGAGCGTGAAGCAGCTCATCGTCATGGACGAGCCTGACACGCCGAATGACGTGGTGATGAGCCTCGCGGCCTTGCAGAAGCTGGGCCGACAGCAGAGCGACGATGATCTCGATCAGCGCCTCGAGGACCTGACCATCAACGAAACAGCACTGCTCATCTACACCTCGGGAACGACGGGCACCCCGAAGGCGGTGCAGCTGTCGAATCACAACATGGTCTCCATCAGCGACGCCTTGCTGGCCTGCTTTCCCAGGTTGCGGAGCCAGGTGCCCTTTCGCATCGTGAGCTACCTGCCCCTGTGTCACGTCGCCGAGCAGATCGCGACCAACTTCGCCCAGCTAGACACGGGCGGTCAGGTCTTCTTCTGCGCTGATATGACGCAGGTCAAAGACCATCTCACCGAGGTGCGCCCAACCGTCTTTCTAGGGGTGCCCCGGGTGTGGGAGAAGTTTCAGGCGGTGCTCTCAGGCCGCTTCGCCGAGGCAAAGCCGCCCAAGAGCTGGCTGGCACGCTGGGCACGACAGACCGAGCTGCGGTGCTTCGAGGAGGAAGTGCGAACCGGCAAGCCCTGCATGCCCTGGAGCCGTAAGCTGGCGCACAAGCTGGTGATCTCGACGGTGAAAGGCGCCTTGGGGCTCGACCAGCTGGCCCTGGCGGTCACCGGAGCAGCACCGATCTCCCGAGGCACGCTAGATTTCTTCGCGTCCCTCGGCATTGTCATCCACGAGGTCTACGGCCAGAGCGAGACCTCCGGGATCCTCACCTCGGCCCGCCACGGCCGGCCTCGGTTCGGCTCGGTCGGCAAAGCCCTCGATGGTGTACAGCTCAAGATCGCCGAGGACGGCGAGATCTTGGCGAAGGGGCCGGTGTGCACCAACGGCTACCGGCACATGCCCGAGCAAACCGCCGAGCTGTTCGACAGCGATGGCTGGCTGCGCACCGGCGATCTGGGCACCTTGGATGACCAGGGCTATCTGCGCATCACCGGGCGCAAAAAAGACATCATCGTGACCGCTGGCGGCAAGAACGTCGCGCCGGCGGAGATGGAGGCCTATATCAACCAGATCCCCGGAGTCGGGCAGGTCGTCGTCGTGGGTGACCGCAAACCCTACCTGACCGCATTGATTACCCTGGATCCCGAAGCCCTCGACATGATCTGTGAGGCCGCAGGGATCGCTCCAGGGCCGTTGGAACAGGTCGCCAAGAGTGCCAAGCTCAAGTCCTATCTGTTGGATCGAGTGAAGCAGGACTGCAACGCCCGGGTCGCCCGCTATCAGACGATCAAGAAGATCAAAGTGCTCCCGGTCGAGTTCTCCGTGCAAGGCGGTGAGCTGACGCCGACGATGAAAGCGAAGCGCAACGTCGTGCTCGACAAATACGAGCAGGAGATCGACGAGCTCTACGGCTGAGCCTCCGCCCTGGCCAACGGCTGACCGGTCAGCCAGAAGACCTGAGTGGCCGGGATCAGCGGCGACGCGAGCGGCCGAAGCGGAGCCGACAACGCTGCTGCTCCGCCTCGCTGGGCACCGGTGGCAGGATCGGCTCTTGGGTCAAGGGCTTACCCTCCCGCTTGCGCTGGGCCTCCAGGGCGCGGTGCAAGCCCACCAAGGCATGCTGGTTGTTGTCGATCCGGCAGTGATTGTCGACCAGGCCCATCCGAATGGCCCCGCGCGCCTTGTCGGGGTTAGGCAAGTAATAGCTGTTTTCCGGTCGGTACATGTTCTCGAGCAAGTGCTTGGCCCCATGGATGAGCGCATCTTCGTAGATCCTGGCATCTACCCCTTTGCGCCAGGCGATGTGGAGCACCCCACCGAGGGCCTCGGAGCGAGAGCAGGCCCGGGTGGTGCGAGGCAGGTCGTCGTTTCGCCGGTAACTACCGAAGTAGTCGTCGAAGGGCCGGTGCAGCGGCGGAAACTGCTCGGCGGCGTGATGGAGCCCCATCCGAATCCCGCACTCGGCGTAGCGCTCGTCGCCAGTCGCCCGATACAGCTCCCATAGGCCCTGCATCACCCAGAGGTCAGGGTTGTGCTGGTCCTGGTAGTAGCTGGCGACGCGGTGATCAGCGATTGCACGGGCCCCTGCTAGCCAGCGAGGATCGCCGGTGAGGTGATGGAGCTTTGCGAGGGCGAGCATCGTCTCGCCAGGGTAATAGAGGGGCTCTCGGTCCACCTCGTCAGCCGCCAAGCGGTCCCGGTAGGCAGCGAAGACCTGGCCACGGTGGTCGATCATCCCCAATAGGAACCGACCGAGGCCCTCGATCAGCCGCTCGTCATTCGGTCGCTCGAGCCGCTCGCGAAGCACGGGATGACTCACCATGTCCGGCCGCGGTCGCTCGACGAAGGTCAGCAACGTGAGCGCCGCAGCCCCGCTCGTTGCGACACCGCCAGGCCCGAGAAAGGCGATCATTTCGCCGTCCGTTGCACCTCGCGGCTTGCCGAGATCGCGGTACACCAAGCTCATGGCAACAATGGCGGACTCGAGATAGCCATTGGCATGGGGGCGGAGCCGATCCTCGCGCAACGCAAGTCGATAGGCGTGCAGTAGTCCGTAGACACAACCTGCGTGGCGCACCACATTGTAATCGGGCGTGCTGCCGTCGCTGTTCGGCAGGTACTCGTAGTCGAACTTGCCGTCCGGGCCCACCGCATCGGACAGCCAGCGGGCCACCTCGGCGATGCCATCGAGGATGGCGAGGCTATCGACCGATTCGAGCAACACATTCGCCCGGTAGAGACGCACCGCACGATGGCCGCTGCTGACTGCGGGACGTCCGAAGCTGAAAGCCCGAAACTTGTAGAGCAGGGCATCGTCTCGCGTCCAAAGGTCTGCCGGCCCCCCGGCATCGCGGCTCATTTCGGCCATGATCCGCTCAATCTTGGCGACCCGGCCTCGCACTCGAGGCGACAACCAGCCACGGGTGACCGGGTCGCCGGGGAGAAAGCCGCCGGTGCGATTACCGGCTCGGAGCAGCACGCCGTCGATGCCCGGCTCGAGCTCGTAGCTGAGCTGGGAGAGCCAGCGGGGGGCCGTCAGGGTCCGGCGACCCACCAGTGAGAACAGGCTCATCGCCCCGAGGGCCAACTTGTGAGACGGCCGCGAGCGAATGCGCTCCGGCGGATCGGCCACATCCACCTGGATGCGAACGTCCCGAGCCCGCTGCACCCAGCGGCTGACGTCGTCGGAGCGAGTCAGGGCCTGGATGGTCGCGCGGCTCAGATCTCGATGGAGCGTTCCGCCAGCAGAGCTCCCCCGCAAGAAGGGATCCTGGTCGAGCCACAAAGTGACATGGACGTCTCGCCCATGCTCAGCCCGCAACGCCGCTGGCAACGCGCCCGCCTGGGCGCTCAGCGATTCGGGCACGCCGTCCGCGCCCTGAGCATCGTAGGCCTCGATGGTTCGCTGCACCGTGTCTACGGCGGCTTCGATCGCCGGCTGGGACAACTGAAAGGTCTGGGGCGCAGCGTAGAGCTCGAACAATACGTCGTCGTTCAACAGCGGGCTGAGCCGACCATTCACCGCGGCGACCAATGCGACCACCGACCCGAGGTAGAGCATCGATCCAAGCTCGGGGCGCCGCGCCCACCAGCGGCCAAATCGGCCAAGGCGGGTCGCGCGAGCCCCGAGCAGCACCATGGCCGGCGCCGCCATGGCGGCTGCCAACCACCAGGCCTGATAGGCGACCACGAAGACGTTGAGCACGACTAGAACGACCGAGACCACCACCCCAACCGGGAACCGCCAGGGGTGGCCAGGGTGGAGATGCTCGTAGGAAAAAAAGGCGAACACCGAAATGACGACGGCAGGCAGCACCAACGCCGAGTCGAGACCCATGGCGACCGCTAGGACGACCAGATAGAGCCCCGCCCCGACCACCTTCTTCCTGAGGGTCGGGCCGGTGGCCGTGGCGGTGGGTGACGGCAGCTCGTGTTCAACCTTGGCAGTCATCGAGTCGGTATTCAGTCAGGGGACGGCGCCGCATCGCAGCGGCCACTTGGAGCGGTTGGACACTCTACCTGAGATCTTCTGCGAAGCTCACGACAGAGCGTAGCAAACGAAGCGTGACCCAAAGAGCGTGACATGAAGAGCGTGACCAAGGGACGAACCACCGCGGCAAGGGTGCCCGGTGGTGGTGTACTTCTCCCTTCGTTCGGGCTAGCGCAATGACTTCAACGCAATGACGCGGCCACCGGGTCATTCACCGGCCGTGGGGAGGGTCAGATGAGCAAGAAAGGCACCATCGGTATCTTGACTGGCGGAGGCGATGTCCCGGGTCTCAACCCGGCGATCCGCGCCGTCACCATCCGCGCATTGCGAGAAGGTCATCGGGTGCTCGGCATCTTGCGCGGCTGGGCAGGCCTGGTCGAGGTCGTGCCGGACGAGCAAGCTGACAACAGCAATTGTGTCATCGAGCTGACCGAAGGGCTGGTCAACCGAGCTGGACGCACCGGTGGCACCTTCCTGCACACCTCCCGAACCCGGCCGAGCCATCTGCCTCTGGCCATGGTGCCCGACCACGCCAAAGACCAGTACACGGAGGAGCAAAACGACGTCACGCCGCTGGTGCTGAAGAATCTCGATTTCCTCGGAATCGACTACCTGATCCCCATCGGCGGAGACGACACGCTCAGCTACGCCAAGCGGCTGAGCGAGGAGGGCATCAAGCTCAACGCCATCCCCAAGACCATGGACAACGACGTGCCGGGCACTGACTATTGCATCGGCTTCAGTACCTGCGTCACCCGGACTATCGAGCTCATCCACAAGCTCCGCACCACCGCTGGCTCACACGAGCGGTTCCTGGTGACCGAGGTCTTCGGTCGCTACGCCGGCTTCACCGCCCTGCTGCCCGCCATGGCCGGCGCATCGGACCGCTGCCTGATCCCCGAGCACCCCTTCGACATGGAGCAGTTGTGTGACTTGATGATCCACGATCGGGCCAAGCATCGGAGCAACTACTCGGTGGTGCTCATCTCCGAAGGGGCCACGATCAGGGACAACGAGATGTCCTTCGAAGGTCAGGACACCGACCAATACGGCCACCGCAAACTTGGCGGGATCGGCGACGTCGTCTCGGCCACGCTGAAGGAGATGTCGCCGCAGAAGAACAATGGCCGGCGCATCAACGTGGTCAACCAGCGGCTCAGCTACCTGGTCCGCTGCGGAGCCCCTGACGCCATGGACTCGATCGTCCCGATGGCCTTCGGCAACATGGCTCTGAACCTAATCGAGCAGAAACGGTTCGGCCGACTCATCAACGTGCGCAACGGCATCTACGACCACGTGCCGGTCGATGTGGTCACTGGGCGTAAGAAGGTGGTGGATGTCGATCGGTACTACAACACTGAGCGGCTGCGTCCGCTCTACACGAGCTTCAATCGCCAGCCGACCTTCATCATGACCAGCGACGTGTGAGCCAGCCCAACGGTCAGGGCTTGCCGTCGAGCGCGAGCGCGGTGGACAGTGAGCGGCTGGCGGCATGGGCTTTCCTCGGCCCACCCACCGGAAAACGCAGGGTGACCAGCTCGCCGTCCCCTTTGCCGCCACCGTCGCGCTTGCCCCCCAACTTGGCGAGTAGCTCGTCTAGATCGCCAGGCTCGAGCTTGCCAGCGCGCTTTGCAACGGCCGGCAAGAGCCCCATCTCGCCGGCCACCGCCTGGCTATCGAAGACTGCCGACTCGGCGAAGGAACCTGCCGATACCATCAGCGCAGCCACCGCATTGCTCAAGCCGCGACCGCCGTACCAGGCGCCGATGTCGTGGTGCTCCAGGTGGGCGCACTTGCCATAGAGGGAGGCGAAATCGGCCTTGGATTGGCCCGCGACCCGCGCGGCGAGCCGCTCCAGACTGGCGCGCCCGCCTGGGGACAAGAACACACCCACATAACCGCCTGTCATTTGCACTATGGCGGTCGAGGCCCCGAGCTGGCGGCGCCCCTCGCCGGCAATGATCCGAGCGGTAGCTTCCCCTGGCTCGACGACGTCGAGGGCATGGCCGCTGCCAGGCGCTAGCCGCTCGTGTGCCACCAAGGCTTGCAACGCCGGCTCATCGGCGATGCGGCCCTCGCGACCAACACGGGCAAGCCACAGCTCGACAACCCAGCCGTCGACAACGCCAGGCAACGACGCGCCGCCATAGAGTTGCTTTCGGGCCGCTTCACAAGATCGCTGGGCGCGCGCCTGTTTCTGCTCCGTGCTCTCCCGCCCTTGCTTCGACTCGTCTGCCGAATCAGTGGGTGCCGGGGCGAACAGGCCGCTGAACCGGAGCCCGAGCGCCCCGAGCACGACGGCCGCCAGCCCAATGGCAAGGTAGGCCACCCGCTGCGCCCCAGGGCGAGCGGGCGACGGGGAGAGGCGGGACCTGCGGGAGGTCGACGACGAGCCCATAGCCAGCGGCGGTGGGGCACCGGCTGGCCCTGGGTCCGGCGGCTCGGGCGTCAACATCTCGCCCGCCCCGTTCTGCGGCGTGATCGACTTGGCCTCCATGGCCTGCTCCAACGTGGGCACGTCGCCGATGCTCAACCAGGCGGTGGTGTCCGTCTTGCGAACCTTGACGGTCCGGGGAATCGCGCCTGTCTCGAACCCTCGCAACAACAGCTTGGTGGTGATGGGTCCCACCTCCGAGCCATCGAAGAGCACGTCCCAACGGGCCCGGCTGACGTCACCATCGGCGACCGAGGCGAGCAGTGCAAGAGCGCTCGTTGAGGCCGGGGCTGCGGCGGCCGCCTGCTCCAGGGCCTCGGCCATGGCCGCACCAGACTCGAAGCGGTCCGCCGGTTGGCGCGCCAGTGCACGGGCAAACCAACCGTCGACCTGGGCAGGAATGGTAGATTTGATCGTGCTCGGCGGTGGGAACCGACCATTAGTGATCTCCACCACCAGTGCCGGTAGCGAGTCGCCGAGAAACGGCAAGCGCCCAGTCATGGCTTGATAGGCCACGACGGCCAGCGACCAGAAGTCGTTGGATGGGCCGAGGACCCCCTCCTTGAGGAGGTGCTCTGGACTCATGTAGTCCGGTGTCCCCATGAGCGTCCCGGCCTTGGTGACGACGGTGGGGTTCGCAACATTGGTGCGCTTGGCGATACCGAAATCCAGAATCTTGACGAACAGGTCTGAGCCCGAGTCGAGCAGGAACAAGTTTCCCGGCTTGATGTCCCGATGAATGACGGCGAGATCGTGAGCTTTGGCGAGCGCCGAGGCGGTCTGTTTCACCAGCCTAGCGGTCTCGACGACGGTGAGCGGTCCGACCAGATCGAGCCATTCGGCCAGGCTGTTGCCCCGCAGCAGCTCCATCACGATGTAGGGCATCCCGTCGTCCGTGGTGCCCAAATCGAAGGTCTTCACCACGTGGGGGCTGTTGATCTGGACGGCCATCTTGGCCTCCCGCTGGAAGCGCGCCACCACCTCGGGACTTACTTCGGACAGCCCGGCCAAGATGAACTTGACGGCAACTTGAATCTCGAGCCCCAGATGATCGGCGATCCAGACGGCTCCCATGCCCCCCTCGTCGAGCGGGGAAACCAACCGCACGTTGGGGCTAATCTTGGTGCCTGCAACCAGGGTCATCGCGCCACATTCGAAGAATCAATGCCATCCTGGGCTACCGGGGCATAGTACCAGCGCCGGCACCGAGGCGGCCCACCTTGTGGACAAGCACCCCTGCCCCGCAGCTCAATCGATCACCTTCACCGGGATGCCTGTGGCCTCGATACGACGCCCCAAGTCGCCGAGCCACTCATGGGACAAGGCGCTCAGTCGCCCTGCATCAGGCTGTTGGGGCGGCCGGGCCAGAGTGTAGAGCAGGACAGCACTGGGAGCGTTCTGGTCGTCCGCCAGCCGTCCCAAGATGTCGAGGTAGGCGCGCAGCTCGTCCTCTGAAGGCGGCCGACCATCCCAGGCGACCAGGCAAGTCTGAATCAATGTGTCACACAGCCTGGCGGCACGACGCAGCCTGGCGAGCTGCCGCTGAACCGTCGTCTTGCTGCCATTGATCCGTTCCATCCCCTCGGCGGTGGCGGCATCGAGCTTGAACCAGACCTGCCCGTTGAGCGAGCTCAAACGCCGAACGGCGTCCTGGACCTTCGGTTGGTCCAGCATCGATCCATTGGTGATGAGCACGACCGCGACGCGGCCCAACAACTCGAAATGGTCGAGCGCCTCGGCAATAATCTCAATCGCTTCGCCCAAGTGGGGCGAGGTGGTGGGCTCGCCGTTTCCCGACAGGGCGATGTCCTTCAGCTGCCGAGCGTGTGCTGGAACCCGCCGCAGCATGAAATCACCATGGACGATGTCCTGGAGCATCTCGTCGAGCTCCCGCGCCAGCAGCTGGCCATCGATAAGAGGCCCTTTGCCGCGGACGAGATTGGGGACCTGGCAGTATTGGCACCGCCAATTGCAGGCGTTGTTCGGGTTGAGGTTGACGCCCACCGACACGCCCCCGGCCCGTCGGGAGACCACCGGGTAGACGTACCGTTTGGCGACAGCGTCACGGTCGTGATTGGTGACGCCGAGCTGCGCTCCATCGGTGAGCTTCACGGCCACCTGAGGGCTCGGCCCCGGGCGCGACGGTGACGAAGGCCTAACGCCAGAGCCGTGTCAACCGCCCAAGCCGCCGTCAACCCGATGAGCTGGGCCGCTCCAACGGCCAGTGCCGCGACCCCTGCACGACTCGTCCTGTTCATCGCCAGAGCCTATCATGGCTTCAGGCCACCCTCGGGCGGGCGCTGGCGCCAAGGCCCACCGGCTCGTATCGCACAACCCCTGTGAACAACCCCTGTGAATGCGCGACGATGGCCTTACACCCTGCTATCATGCGCGTC